>CAIXUF010001269.1 GCA_903922535.1 Candidatus Hydrogenedentota bacterium | reverse complement strand
GTCATTCCTTGATCGCGGTGGGCCAAGCCTTCGGGCACAGCACAGGCCTTAATCATCAAGGCCGGTTTGTGAATGGCGAACATCATGAAAGCCCCGAAGAAGCGCGACCTGTCCGCGTCCGGATTTGCGGGCCTGCCGACCGCAGACCGTTGCCGCGTCTGCCGCGGCAGCCCTCGCCAAGTCTCGGCGCATACCTGTGGCGCGACGCAGCGCAGGCCTGCGTAACATAGGTTATTAGCGGGTGCACGGCGCCCGGGCGAACAGTCCCAGAACAATAAGGAGACAAGACCTATGTACAAATGCTCTCGGTGCGGTGCCACGATGCCCTACCCTCTGGACCGCTGCCCCAAATGCAATGTGATCCTTTCTGGCGTGAAATGTGAGGGTTGCCAGTATGTGGGCGGGAAGCAGGAATTCATTGACAACGGCCATAGGTGCCCCAAATGCGGTTCTCACGTCAGAATCCCGGCTGCGGCGTCATCCGGAGGGTGCTTTATCGCCACCGCGGTGTACGGTGACTACGATTGCCCCCAGGTCAAGGTGCTTCGGAGGTTCCGGGACGATGTCTTGAAGAAGTCGCGCGCGGGAAAATGGTTCATCGCCTTTTATTACCGGACCGGCCCCTCTTTGGCAAAGACGGTGAAAAAGCACCCTTGGTTGGGCCGCGTGGTTCGCAAGGGCCTTGACCATGCCGTAGCACTACTTGACTACTAAAGGCCAGCGAGAGGGCTTCCTAATAAGACCGCTGCCTGTCTCGACGGAGGAGTCGACATTGAGGCGCACTTGAGGCACCCCGACGTGGGGGAACCTTGAAGGACAGACCGTCAAACGCGTTCATCGACAGGCTTGTGGCATGACCCGCCGGCAGGCACATCACCGGCGGGTTGTGTGCACACCGCTCTTTCCGGGTGACGCCCCTGTCGAGTGCCGTTGTATTCCCTTCTTGTTTGCGGCATCTTTGGCAAAAACTCTTTGGAGTGACCCGATGAGTCCGGCTGGTCCGACGGTCCGCCCCTCCAAGTTGCGCGGGAGACGTTGCGGATGATATCTTGAAACAGGTTCTACTAGGTTCTGCCGAAGCCTTGGGCTGGGGAACATTGCAAGGGTGGGCGAGCGAGGTGCAGTGATGGCGGTCATTCAAGAGGAGTCTGTTGCCGGGCTGTGGATATTACTGGCCGCACACGACCGAAAGGCTTGGGACTGGCTTTCCAACCAGGTGCACAGGAAGTTCCGCAAGCCTGTCGTGGCCGGCAAGGGGCCCGAGGATTTTGCAAACGAGGCACTCTTCAAGTTTGAAACGTGTCTGGTTACAGGAAAGGTGGACACCGAACAACATCCGGTTCCCTTTGTTCTGTGCATTGCGACACACCGCTGGATTGACTGGCGTCGCAGGCACAAGTGGGAAGTACCCATTGCGGATTTGGGCAAGGATGGGGCACAGGCGGAGGATATCGGGAAGGCGGGAAAGGAGTTGCAGACCCCCGTCACAATTCTTGAGGAATCGGAGGATAGACAATCCCGCCGGGATGAGGTGGCGCGTGCGCTTGAAGCCTTCGGCAAAGCCCACGGCCCGGCTTCATCATTTCGGCTGCTTCAGGCAGTTATACTGCACACAAAAGCGCTGAACAGCGCTTGGCGGGGAACACCCCATGGGACAAGCACGAGAAACACCCAGCGTTACCGCAAAAAGATACTGGCACAAGCAATAGTCCACTATTTTGAATCCCGAGGAAAAGAAACGAAAGGCTGGGTTCCGACCGGTGTGGTGTGCAAAGCCCTTTTGACAGGGTCGCTGGAGAACCGATGATGGACCATCGCCCGAAGAGCCAACTGTATGAAGCCATTGCGGACCATGCCTTGGCCGAGATGAACGGGGAAATGGACGAAAAACAGTTGTCGGCATGGAAGGCCCACCTCGCCGAATGTCCCGCATGCGAAGAAAGCACCGCATGGCTGCGTGATTTGCGCGAGGGGGCGGCGGAACTTGCCGAAGGCAGTTGCTGGATGGGTTGCGGCGCGTTGAGCATCTCCAGCGTTCTCGATTACCTGCAGCAAAAAGACACAGCCCGCGGGGCGGCGCATAAGGTTGCAATACACATTGCCGCGTGCCCCCACTGCTCGGAACTGATTGAAGAATGCGCAGACTGGGCAGGAGCGGAAAGTGAAGCCGGGGCGGAACTGCCGAAAGAAGCGGTGAAGGAGGGAATAACATCCCTTCGTCAGACCCTTGCGGACAATCTGCGAAGCATTTCATCGGCTTTTCCGCAAGTGTTGGAAAGAGTCATCGAGCTGCTCCAGTCGACAACGCTGCCGATACCAGCCCTACAGGTCACGCTGGGGGCGGCGATGCTTCGCGCATTTCAGCCCCTGCGATCCGATGTCCGTAAGCCGTTTGAATTCATCTGGTCAGCCCATGGTCGGGCGGATTCCTACCTTTTTCGCGTTTCAAACCCGAACATCGGAAAGACGCACGAAATCTCCCTCGAACCGACGTCCGGAAACGCGCCGGAGAGACTGTCTTCCGATTGCATCGAAATGGAATTGGGGACAGATGTCTGGTGCTGGTGGTCCGTGGACGCATTCGATGCCGAAGGAAGAAAACTCGGCGAAACCGGGAATATTCCCTTTCGTGTTTCCTGCGCGAAGCCGGAGCAGGTTTCACTGCGCAAGATTCCAAAACCCAAACCGAAGAAACGGAACAAGAAGTCTGAGGCTTTGGGCGAGATTCCTGAGGAAATAATGACTTTTGTCACGCTCAGCAGCATCGGCCTGCACGATGAGGCTGTTAAACTGTTGACCTCAAAGGGGGCCGTGACAGACGTGCTCTACGCGGCATGCCTGGTTAGTCTTTACGATTACCGTCTTGCAGAATGTGTCGGCGAAATGAACAAAGACGGGTCAGCGGAACAGAGGGCCGCATTGGGGGGCGCCGCCGTTCACCTGAACGCCTTGCGCGAGTCATGGGTGGGCGTGCTGTCGGAATTGCGTGAAGGGGAGGAATGCCTGTAGGAGCGCACTAGTGAAAACAGGCATTGGGATTCGGTTTCTGGCTGGGTTCGCGTTGGTATCCTTGATGGGTGCCCATGCGATGGCGCAGCAGGCGCTGGTCATTGGCAAGGACTGGACCATAACCCTGGGGGAAAACGCCGGCACGGCAGAATCAGCCACTGTTTCGGATGCCATTGAAAAGCAGTGGGTTGAGGTGGAATTTCGCGTCGATTCCGGACCCAGGGGACTGAACCTTTCGGCCAACCTGAAAAACCTGACCCATAAACCACTGCAGTTGCAGCTTTCCGCCGGTTCTATGCTGTATTGCAAGACGGAAACCAGTCCCGGACCTGTTCTTGGAAAGACATTTAATCCGGTCTCCAATGGGGAAGAACGAAAGTCTCTGCCTGTCGAGGGCGGGACTATTAGCGGCATTGAAGCACTCTGTGCCCAGTATTTTCTGCCGACTCCGGACCGGGGCACACACTATTACCCCGCCCCGGTCGGCGAACAACCCAAACCCGCGAAGAATAGGCGGGAACCGGTCCCGGACAACTCTCCAAAGAAGCTGGAATCCGAATTTCCCCCCGGTTGGCTGAACGAAGACGGTCTCCGCGACGCTGAAGCAAGGGCACAGGCACTGGTAGTTTGGGCAGAGTCTGGGGTTCAGGCCGCATCGACCCCATTCGACATGCTTCTGCTTCCCGAAGTCCGCAACCGTCTGGACAGGCTTGGCGTTGCCGACCCGTACAGATCGGTGCCGACGTCGGCGCCGAAAAGTCCGGCAGACTACATCGTCCGGGTCAGCGACTTTGCGGGTCAAGTGCCGCGTGATTGGGCCGCACTCGAAACCGCATACCCATCAAAGAAGACCGCAGCGGTTGACCTGGACAACCGGGGGGCCTTTCGCGCCATCGTTCCCTCCGAACAGGGTCCGGCTTTCCAAAACGGATTGATCGTTCAGACTGTTCCGGAGCAGATGCTCAAACAGGCCAAAACTTTCATGGGAAACTACTTGCCTGGAACACCGATTCCGAAGTCGATGGAGGACCTCGAAACACAGGTCAAATCTGCTGACACCGCGCTTGAGGAGATTCTCTCCACTCTGCCAACTCAACTGGCAACGGACCTGCGCAAGGAAAGAGAGGACATTCTGAAACATTTTGGCGAACGCACCGCGCAGACGTTGTCACGGGCATGCACAAAAAATCTGCTTGAGGGGGCTGATGTTCCCGGAGGTCTTGTCGAGGCGTGGCGCCGTCTCTCGCCGCTTAACCGGTTCCAACTCGCCAATTGTCTGCGGGTTGTCGCTGAGTCTAATCCTAGTGTATCCGGCCAGGATGCGCTGGTGCGGAAGGTGTTCAGCGCCGCCCCCACGGAAATAACTCCCTTCCTGAAAGAATGGGATAAGATAATCGAATCGAAAGCCGCCGCCATGTCGGAATCCGTAAACGTGCTCAGCGCCCGGACCGTACTTCCGGACATGCTGTCCCAGAAGGTTCGGGGAGCTTGGAAGGCCAACGTGCTCTCGGAAGAAACCACGCTGGCTTTGGAGAACGCCTTTCTTGTCTGCGCGGAGGCGGCCGAACTGGTGACCCAATCGCGAAAAGTACTTGAGAGTGGATTGATGCAGGAATTCAAATCAGCGGGAGAGCAGAAGATAGCTTCCATGGCCACAATGGCCGAGGAGGGAAAGAAGGAGCTTGTGGGCGTGAACCCAATTCGGGCATTGGGAATGGCTATAGCCGAACAGCGCGACAAGCCGCTGAGTAGTCTTTCTGACCGAGTACCGGGGAAACGGATTGCGTTGGTGGCGCATAGCCTCCTCTCGCAAATGCGACGCATGTCCGGCTCATCTCTCCAAGTGGTGTACCGAATGCCCGAAGCGCTAGGGGATCTAGTGGATCTTTCTTTCTGGAACGACTTCTTCGAGAGGCTGAAACTGCCTGGATTTGAGACACATAAGGATTTCATTGCCACCCGAAAACACAACATTGCCCAAGCGCTTGCATCTATTGAAAGAGTTCCCTCCGATGAGGAGGTAATCGTTATTGCCGTGACGATACCGCTGTCTCTGACAGAAAAGGAGTTCGTCGAGTCGAACTCGGACTTCGTCGTGGCCCTCAAGAACAACAATCCCCATCTCACCGCCACTGGTTACAACAAGTTCGTTGGCGCTCCGCTAAAGGAGAAGCTCGACAGAATCCAGCGGAACCATCCAAAGGTGAAACTTTGCAGAACCTTTGCCGAATTGAAGGCGCTGTTTGAATCAGACGGTCATCCCCGTGACTGCACACTGAACTTGACCATTGTGGCACATAACATTTCTGGTGTCGATCAAATTGAGTTTCCGGACAGAGCCGACGGCGTTGCAGGAAAAGAACTTATGGGGATCTTTGACGGATACCTTGGAAAGGGATTGCGAAGCCTGGAGACCAACCTAATCGTCTGCTGGGCCGGAGTCAAGCATGTCGCGGATTTTCTCAGATCGCCATACATGCGCCCCACAACCGCCCCCCGTGGTGAAATCAGGCCCGAGACGGGGCTTGCCCTTCTGGAGCGCACACTGGACCTGAAAAAGACGGGAATTCCCTTTTGGAAGGTCCACGCCGAGGCACGCCGCGAATTCATCGACGACATTCTGGGGCCGTGGAAAGACGGGAAACCTCCCGTGCATGTGCTTGTGGACTCGGTGGACAGCATCCCCGGCCCTGAGGCAGAGAATCGGAACCCTGACGAGAAGGCGTCTTCCTCGCCAGAAAGGTTGCCGACCGGGTGATACATTCAGTTGGATGTGGCGTACAGCGTTGGTGGCGCGAAACGTCATTCAATGCGTAATAGAGGCAGAGGCCCGCTAGAACCGGCAACCGCCC
>CAIXUF010001268.1 GCA_903922535.1 Candidatus Hydrogenedentota bacterium | reverse complement strand
GGGGGTGTTCGTGGCGCTCCGGTTGTTGTTGATCACTATTGTGCCCGTCGGCGGCGTGGTGCTGGCCGCACAAGCCGCCGGCTGCGGGAATCCCGCAAACGCCAGGCACAGCGCCGCCAGTGCAAGCCCCAGAACCCATGACATTCTCTTCATCGCACACTCTCCTCTGTCGGGCCGCCCCGCGGCGACTGTTTGGCGGGGGCATCCGTCCGTCCGGCACCCGCCGCCGTGGCCGCCCGTTTTCGTGCGTTCACGGCAAAGACCTCAATAACCAAGTCCGCTTCGCGGACAGAAACTTCGCCCGCTTGACGACGGGCGAAGCGAAGGGAAAAAGGAACCTGGTCCACAGGGCTCAAAGTGCAACAGCGGCAAAGCGCTAAAGCGTTCCCACAAGACGAAATCCAATGCTCATATCCACCTGGCGCGGGAGGGCTTCGGAGGCGCGGTACGCGGAACGGGCGAGTTCGCACGAGTTCCCCCACGCGCCGCCGCGGGTTGCCCGGTAATCGCCTCTGGGCGAATCTATCCAGGCCTGGCCATCTGTCGGGGCACCCGCATAGCTCCCGTGCATGTCGTCTTCACACCACTCCCACACGTTTCCGCTCATGTCGTACAACCCGAAAGGATTCTGAAGTTTCTGGCCGCCCACACGCGCGTATCCCACGCCCGCGTTGTAGGCGTTGCCAATCCACCAGGCATAATCATTGATAACCGTGTAGCCCGGATCATCACCCCAGTAGAAACGCGTGGTCGTGCCCGCGCGGCACGCATGTTCCCACTCCGCCTCGGAGGGCAACCGGAATGTCTTGCCTGTGTAACTGTTCAGCGCCGCGATAAACACCTGCGCATTGTCCCATGACACGTACACCGCGGGAGAGTCCAGGTCGGCAAGGACGTGGTCCTGCCCCGTCCACGGCGCGGTTCCCATCACCGCCGTCCACTGCCGCTTGGTCAACTCGTACTTGCCCATCCAGAACCCGTTCAGCGTCACCGCGTGCTGCACACCTTCATTAAGGCCATAGTCCTGCTCGCCCGGATAATGGCCCATCATGAACGATCCCCCCGGTATGCGCACCATCACCAGGGGCACGTTGCCCGGCAGCAGCACCGTCTCCTCGGCAACCAAAAGCTTTATGTAATCGCTGTACACGGTGGAGTAGTTGTTCGCCCCGTCAAGGTACTGCACACGCACAGTGTGGTAGCCCTGCCCCAACGGCAGCGTGTGCTCGCGGGTGGCCGCGGGCGCCATCCATGCGGTCCATGTCGAACCGTTGTCGCTGAAGCGCATGCGCGACACCTGGGCACCCGTCCCGTCTGACCAGGCCAATCCCAGCGTGACCGCCTGGCTGGTCGTTGTCGACGCGCCGCCGTTGATGATGATGGTGCCCGTCGGTGGCGTGGTGTCCAGACGGATGTAGTCACTGTACGTGATAGAGCGGTTGTTCGCCTTGTCGAGGTACTGGACCCGCACCGTTTTGTGGCCGTCCCCGCCGGGAAGCGTGTAGGGTCGCACCGCCTGCAGGACTTCCCAGGCGGACCAGGTCGCCCCGTCATTGCTGAAACGCATCCGCGACACGCCCAAACCGGTGCCGTCCGACCAGGTCAGCGCCAGCGTGACATTGGGCGTGTTCGTGGCAGAACGGTTGCTGTTGATGATGATCGTTCCTGTCGGCGGCGTGGTGTCCACCGCTGAAGCCACCGGCTGCGGGATCCCCGCAAGCGCCAGAATCACCGACACCGTTGCAAGTACCAGAACCCATGACATCATTTTCATCGCACGCGCTCCTCTGTTGAGCCGCCCCGCGGCCAGTTGCCCGTGAGACTGCCTTGAATTCAAGTATGTGCCAAATATGCGAACATTGCAAGCGTAATTAATTCTGATAATTCCCGCATACTTTGGCGAAACCTTATGGCCTCCGGTCCCGTGTGGTTCCCGAAAATCCATCCGGCAAAGATTGGCGGGGATTCTGAACGTGTCCAAGCTTACCCGCCGACGCTGAATGCAGCACGGGGCAGGCTTCTTCTGCGCTCCGCGACGCCACCCGCATCGTCACCCATCTCGGGCTCATATTGATTCCACGCGGTGCCCGACGCATGGGTAGCGGCAACCATGCGCGCATTTTGTTCCTTGGATGAGTTGCGGGCGGCCGAGAACCTGGAGCCCGGCGGACGACTGGCACCGGAGCGGATGACGGGCGATCTGGTGTGTGCCTGCGCCAACAGGGACCGCACCCATGACCCCGACACCAAGGGGCCTGTCGTGCTGGCCGGGCGGGGCGGCACTGACGATGACTGGCGCTGCCCGACAGATTCGGCGGGAAACAGGCATCCACCGCCGCGAATGCAGAACTTGATCCTCACACCAAAGGGGAGACATTGGAAGATAATCCAGTGGGACTCCTGCGTTGGAGGCTTGCCCCGGACCCCGTTTTTCGCGTATGGTATGGCTCCTTTCGCGCCCCGATAGTTCAGTGGATAGAACGAACGCCTCCTAAGCGTTAGACACAAGTTCGATTCTTGTTCGGGGCACCATTTTTTTTCCGAGACTAAGAACTCGCCCTCTTTGGTGAAAGAGACCCTCTGAACGCTGCCCGAGAGAGCCCTGATCAACATTTCATCGCCCTTGACCTCGGCACGCTGAATGAATTGCTTCGGCAGGGCGTTGGTCTTGGCTTTCTTCATCTCCGTTTTGAGAAACGACTTAGGGGCTTGGCATTTACTAATATACCTGATATAATCTCTTCGTGGATTACCCGCGAGG
>CAIXUF010001267.1 GCA_903922535.1 Candidatus Hydrogenedentota bacterium | reverse complement strand
GCCACCTTGTCCACCGGCATCACCAGCATCAGCAGCGGCAGCGACAGAATGCCCGCGCCCCCGGCAAAGCCGGACTTGCTGATGCCCTGGATGATCACGGACACGGAGCAGAACAGCCAAAACACCGCCGGCGGCACGCCGGGAAGAATGAAATCGGAGAACCAAAGCATGGGGAATCCTTCGGGAAGGGTTGGATAAAGCGCGCACATTGTAGCGCAATTCGACAACCTGCGTCCTGTCTCCGCCTGGCACCGTGGACAGGCCCGCTTTGTCCGTGAACGTCCGTGCAGGTCCGTGTTCGTCCGCGCGCCGTGAAACCTGCTGAATTCCCTTGCCCCCTCGGCCTACTTGCCGTAGAACCAGTCAATGCCAATGCGCGCCACATGCAGACCGTCGCGCTGGTGATAGCTGATGATGGCGACTCCGTCCGTGAACATCAGGCTCGGGTAGCCGTAGTCATCCTCGGGATCGCCCATGATGACGCGTTCATTCTCCCACGTGGTCCCGTCGTCCTTGGAGATTACCGAAACGAACGGCGTCCGGATGCTTCGATTTTCCTTGGGCGCGCCGCTGCATCGCAGGAGCAGCAGGTCGCCGGTGGCGGGAATCCGTTTCACATTGAGCGCGGAACTGTTCGGGGGAAGCCGCAAATCGGAATTCCGCTCCCCCTTGGACCAGGAGCGTCCCTGGTCCGTGGAAAAGGACTGCGCCACGGAACCGCTGTACGTGCGCATGAGCATGAGCACCCGGCCGTCTTTCAACTCGACCACGTGCGGTTCCTGCGCCTCGACGGGAAGCATGTCGACCGTGTTCTCGCTCTCATGCCAACTGTACCCGTTGTCGTCGGAGTAGACCGTGAAGCTCACATAGCCGGCGTGGCCGTCGGCCGACGCGACCTTTTCGTGTTCAATCGGGGCGATGAGCCGCCCTGTGGAGAGTTGGATGAACTTGTCATTGTGGATGATGTTGTAGCCCGGGCACGGGTCCACGATGAGTTGGTCGCCCCAGGTCTTGCCGTCGTCATCCGAGCGCCGGTAATAGTTGTGCCCGAACAGCACCTCCGCTCCCGACCCGTAAATATAAGACAGCAACAGTTGCCCGTTGGCCAATCGCAGCAGGCTGGGATGGCAATAGATGTCCTTTGCGGTGGGTTTGGGTTTGGGAATCAGGCAGGTCTCCTCGCTCCAGGTCTTTCCCTTGTCGGAAGAATACCGCGCGGCGATGGCACCCGCTCCTTGTCCTTCGGCGTTGTACTGCTGGTAGACCATGAGCAGCCGCGCATCCGTCAATTCGACGATACTGCCCGGCATGCTGCGGTATCCGTAGGTGCCCTTCGGCATCTTGACGGCGTGAATGTCCTCGAAGAGGGCGGATGCCTTGGGGGCATCTTGACAGATGGCGGAAACTGCGGGCAGAACAACGAGCGCCAGAACAAAGAGACCAAGGAAGCAGATCGTTCTCATGGCAGTCCTTTCGGGTGAGTTCATCCATATATATTAGCATCGTCATTGCGAGGAGGCCAAAGGCCGACGAAGCAATCCCAAAAATTGTATTGATGAGATTGCTTCGAGCTGAAGCCCTCGCAATGACAGAAAAGGCAGAAATTCGAAGATCTCGAAACGTCCAACAGGAGTTCTGGTTCAGAACGCCGCTCGGTAGACGGCGAGAACCTCCTCTTCGTCCAGGACCATCCGCGGATTGTTG
>CAIXUF010001266.1 GCA_903922535.1 Candidatus Hydrogenedentota bacterium | reverse complement strand
CTACCACGAGCATTTCACCCTGCTGGACGTGCTCGCGGGGCAGGGGTGGTGCATGCGGCAGATGGGCAATGAGGCCGGGTCCAGGGAGATCGGCCGGCGCATTCTCGAAATCAAGCCGAACAGCAAACGCGGCCGCCGTCTGACGGGCGAAGCCGCCGCGGAGTAACCGGCCATGAGCGACCTGAACATGCAGTTTGTGCGGGAGTTTTTTGAACTCAACCGGTTCTACGTGCTGCCGCACTGGCGGTGCGAGGACGTGTCGCATTCGAGCGAGAACACCTCGCTGCTGTTCGTGGAGCGCGCCCAGACCGATGCCGGTGTCGAGCCTGAATTCCTGCTGCGTCCGTCCGACCTGGCGGGTATCCGCCGCGCCGTGGTCGAGGTGCGCGCATGGCATGCGGACCGGGTCTACCCCTCCACCATCGAGGGCAACACGGTGCTGGGCCATGTGGCCGCGCAGGAGATACGCGACCTGGGTGAAACCGTGTTTGGCACGCCCGAATTCAAAACCATTCTGGTCGTGTCCAAGTTCTCCACAGCGTCCGCAGTGCGCGCGCGCGCACTGCAGATGCTTCAGGACTTCGGCATCAGCCACGTGCTGGAGTTTCCCACGATACTGGGCGACCTGCTCGACGGCGTCAGCGTGAACGGCAACTACGCGCCGTCGCAGACGCTGCAAACGCTCCGGCTGATGAAACGGTACAATTTTGCGCGCCGCCAGCAGATGGAACTGCTCTTCCCCGTGACAGGCACCCCGGAACCCGCGCCGCGCGCGGCGCGTCCCCGGCCGCGCGGGGACGCCGGCGACAGCCGGGAAGAGGACGAGGAGTCCGCCTTCGATTGACCCCCGCGGGGAACATGAACGCGGCGGCAACGGGCAGATCTCCCGCAGCCGCCGCGCTGATAACGCTGTCTCTCAGGATCTAGTCGAGCGAAAGGGCGCCGGTCGGGCACACGTCGACGCAGGCGCCGCAATCGGCGCAAGTTTCGTCGTTGACCACGGCCTTGCCTTCGTCATTCAGCTCGATCGCCTCGGTCGGGCACTCGCTCACGCAGTCGCCGCAGCCCGCGCAGAGATCCAAATCAACCTTTGCCGCCATGAAATCATCCTCCTGTTAGAGACTTGCCTTGTGTTGGGGCCACCCGCCGTCAGGGCGGACTAAACCACTCACTATATGCGTATAGTATCCCACATTTATTCCCGCCGATGCCAGCATTCGGCCAAATTCCTGTCAAGGCAGCCGAACCGGAGTCGTTAGACGGAAAACTCTACGGCGTTTGACCCGCGCGACTGACCGGACGTTTCACTTGCGGCGGACAACATGCTAGACTTTCGCTTCTTACAAGGAACTGGACATCATGCTCAAGAAACTGGTCGATTTGCTGTATGGAACCACCGTCCAGGAGGACCCAAAACGGCGAGTGCAGCGGGCCGCGTGCGTGCTGCTGCTTGAGGTCGCGCATGCCGACAACCTGTTGATGGAGAATGAGTTGGCGGAGGTGAACCGGTCGGTTATGGGGCGTTTTGGGCTGACCCCGCAGGAGGCGCTGGACCTTATTGAAGAATCCGAGGCGGTGCGCGAGGGCAGCAACGATTTGTGGCAGTTTGCCCGGGTTATCAACGAATCGCTGACAGTGGAGGAAAAGATGGACTTGCTGGAGGATATCTGGCGGGTAGTCTACGCGGACGGACGCCTCCAATGCCATGAAGACCATCTGGCCCACAAGTTGATGGACCTGCTGCGGCTCAACCACCAGCAGTTCATTGCGGCGAAACTCAAGATTCTGACCGAATCCAAGGCGGGGTAGGCCGTGTCGGCCAGATCACTGGCTGGAACGATCCCCCTTGCCGCCGTCCCAGGTGCCCGACATGCTGAAGTTGTATCGCATGGTCTCCCTGCCGGTGGTGTCGGTGCTGATGTCGGCCGACTGCGCGCCGGCCTCCGCGCGGGTCGGCTTGTCCGCGCCGCGGAACATGCGGTACTCATACTCGATGAACCCGACGAATCCATGGTCGGAGGAGGCGGTGGATGCCTTCACGTCCACCGGACGGGCGGTCTCGTACACCTTGACTTCCTTGAAGTAGCGGCCTTTGAGCCCGTCCTGCTCAAACTTGATCTTGCCCTCGCGGCCCTCGGAGTTCATCCGCTTGATCTCGGTCTGGCCGACCGTGTCCAACTGCTGGTAGACCTTGTCCGAGCCGGACACGTATCCCTCGGGATGCTCGCCGATGCCGAAATCGGCCAGTACTTTCTGCCCCACACCACCGCCGCCGGACTGGCATCCGGCAAGGCACAGGCAACCGAGCAGGCAAACGAGGCACAACCACTTGTTCATGGGTATTTTCCTTTCCAGTCAGCGTGGGGCCATTATCGCACTTCGCGCCGGGCGGTGTAAATTCCCGGCTCAGTCAATCCGGAAGAGTTCACGCGCATTTTCTCGGAGGATGCGCGCCGCAAACCACTTGGCCTCCGTCCCGCTGAGCCAGCCCTGCTCCACCTTGCCGCCGAGCACGTCGCAGGCGATCAGACGGGCGCGGTTGCAGTGGCCGAAAGCGCCTTCGACGTAATTGGAATCGCCGCCCACGGCGAAGATCTTGTTGGCGGGGATGGTTTCGATCCACTCATCCAGCGTGCGCGCGGCAAAGGCGGGCGACACGGCGGGCATCCAGCACAGGTCGGCGTAGACATTCTGAAAATTCTTCGCCAGCGCCGACACGATGCCCGCCCAAGGATAGCCCGCATGGAAAAGCACAAAGCGCGCGTCGGGATAGTCGAGGAACAGATCGGTCAACAGTGTGGGTTTGGAATTCTCGAGGTGGTTGCCGTTGCCCTCCTGCAGGCCCGTGTGGATCTGCACCGGCAGGCCCCGCTCCGCGGCAAGTCCCACCAGCCGCCGGGTCATGAAATCCTGCAGCGGTTTCAGATCGTCAAAGGTTAGGTCCAGCTTCTGCGACAGCCACACTCGGTCAAAGGCGCGGGCGGCCTCGGCGCGGGTGCACCGGTCGAATTGCAGTGTGCGCTGGTAGGCCAGAAAGATCTTCACCGCCACGATGCCCTTCGCGACAAACGCGTCGAGCAGCGCCTCCTGTGCGGCCATCAATTGGTCGAGCGTCTGAATGGCATGGCCAGCCTCCTTCTCCAGCGCCTCCAAATCCGCGCGGGTGGACGGGGTGGCATAATGGTCGAGAATGGGCACGGCGCGGAACAGTTCCCGATCCACGTCCACGTGCTGCCCCGGCCAGCGGATGACAAGTGCCTTGTCGATGCCTGCCTTCTCGCGCAGGACGGTTCGGTACCAGCCGGGCTGGCGAGAGGACACGATGCGCAGGCAGTCGTGGAAGATGGTTTCGGCGCTGATTCCCTCCACGCCGAACAGTTCGCTCATGTATTCGATCATCGCCCGGCCGTAGGCCGTGGTGCGCGCGTACGGCCACCAGGGCGCCATTAACTTCCATCGGTCCTCCGGCATGAGTCCGTTGTGCGGATCGCGCATTACCTCCAGCGACGCGCGCGGCATTCCCGCCGACACCAGATCCGAGGACACGTAGTGCTCGAAGAAGTTAAAGAAACCCAGCGTGTCCGCGCAGGCAACTTCCTCATCCGGGATATGCTCGTGCGTGTCTATGATTTGGAGCGAGAACACATATTCACGAAAGGCTTCACGGGTCGTGGACATCAGAATAATCTCCGGTGGTCAGGGGCGCAATGCATCATGCCACGATTGTAAGGCGCACGGGAGAGAGAGGCAAGCGCGTTGTCCGTGCCAATCGTTCCGGAAATCGGGCGCGCGGGGAAACATCCCTGTCCGCGAAGTCTCACTACGTCTTCTCATGGCATGGGTATCCTGCCATGCTCCGGGCTTGATACAATCGCCCCGAACACGGGCGAGATGCCCGTGCCACATGCCGGGGCATGGCCCCGGCG
>CAIXUF010001265.1 GCA_903922535.1 Candidatus Hydrogenedentota bacterium | reverse complement strand
GTCAATAGCACGAAGATGATCCGGAGAAGAGGAGACCTGCGGTCGCAAGAGTGGCATGGTCCGGAGACCATGCCACAACTCGGCCTACCCTGTTCCGTACCGCAGGCGTCCCGCCTTCCCTGGTCTTGGCCTTCCGCTGGACCCCGATGAATGGGAACAAGGCAGGCGGGACGCCTGCGGTACGGAAGCGACCGTTTCCCGAGTTGGCTTTCCCCTCGTTGTGGCGTGGTTTCCAGACCACGCCACAACTCGGGGGGAAAAGCACAAAGGGTAATAGGGTAGCGGTGCCGAGTGCTACGGAGTCCGCACAACGCGCAGGCCGCAGCTGTAGTAGTTTCGTGGGTCCGGGGGGAGGAAGCCGTTGAAGGCGCGGCACGCCGACCGGCAGTACGACGCACCGAGGCCCCACGCGCCGCCGCGCAGCACCCGTTCTGTGCCTGACGCAGGCCCTGTCGGATTCGTCTGCGCGCCCGCCCCATAGGCTGCAAACCAGTCTCCGCACCACTCAAACACGTTGCCGCTCATGTCGTACGCGCCCACCGGACTCATACTATTCACCGTTGTCACCGTCCCGTTGGGGCTCACGTTAAGCCCGTTGAACCAGCCCGCTGGCGACGTGTAGGGATATCCTGTCAGGCCCAAGGGATTCACGTAGGCGCTTCCATTTTTATAGTTGCAGCACGCACTTACCGTGTTCGTGTCGCTCTGGAACCCGTAGACCCAATGCTTCGCCCCGTCCCATGCCGCCGCCCGCTCCCATTCCGCCTCGGTCGGCAGGCGGTAGCCGCCCGCCGTCGGCGGGGCCACCGTCAGCGGCCAGTCCGCCGCGCCCATGTTGTAGCAGGGCGTCACCCCCTGCATTTGGCTCAGCCAGTTGCAAAACGCCACCGAGCCGTACCACGTCACCTGCACCATCGGGTGCGTGTCCATGGAGTAGTTTGTGCCGCCCGGCAACCCCGTCCTCGTCATCGACGTGAAAACCCCGCCCGAATACTGAATGTTGCAGGACGTGTCGGCGAAGCCCACAATCAGAAAGCGGAAGCCCGCGCCCCCGGCGTATATGTTGCCCGAGCCGGGCCATGCCGTCCCCGCCGTGTCGCTGTACAGATAGCCCTTTGCCTTCGCCCAGTTCAAGACGTCACAATACTGTTTGTTCGTCACCAGGTACTTGCCAAGGGTGTACGCGGCCAGTGTCACGCTGTGTACCGGGTCCTCCTGGGGTGAGCCGTAGGTCTGGTCGTCGTTGGTGCCACTGGCCAGCCGACCCATGGGGAAGGTGCCTGCCGCCACGGACACCGTCTCCGGTGCCAGGAAGATGGTGTCGCTCACCACGCCCGACACTTCGCCGCCCGCATTTTTCACCTTGAAATACACCGTGCGCGCGCCCACACCGCCCGACAGCGAGAAGGCGGGCGCGGTGGCGTAGGTCGTCCACGCCGCCCCGGTGAAGCTCGCAGACTCGCTCGCCATGTACTGCGTCGGCGTGCCCGTACAGGTGTTGTTCAAGGTCACCGCAGTGCCCGCGGCCGTCGCCGCGCCGCTGTTGATTGCGAAAGTCGCCACCTCCACCGACGGCGCCGACCTGGACAGGCGGAAGCCGATGAGGTTGTAGTTCGTGACCGACGGGGCGGCGTAGCCGCGAAAAGCAGAACGGCAGCCGTAGAAGTTGGCGGCGCAGCTGCCGCCCCGAAACACACGGCCCGAACCCGTTCCGGGACCGGTCGGGTTCGTCAGCGCGCCTGCCCCGTATGCCGCATACCAGTCGCCGCACCACTCCCACACGTTTCCGCTCATGTCGTAGGCGCCCACCGGGCTCGGGCTGTTCACCGTCGCCACAGTACCATTGGGACTGATGTTAACCCCATTGAACCAGCCCACCGACGACGTGTAGGGAAACTCCGTTAGCCCCAGCGGATTGTCAGCCGTACCCGAGTTGTAATCGTTACAGCGGTTGGCGGTGCCGGAAGCGTTCGTGTCGCTCAGGAACCCATAGACCCAGTGCTTTGTCCCGTCCCACGCCGCGGCGCGCTCCCATTCCGCCTCCGTCGGCAGCCGGTAGCCGCCCGCTGTCGGCGGGGCCACCGTCAGCGGCCAGTCCACCGCGCCCATGTTGTAGCACGCCGTTAGCCCCTGCATCTGGCTCAGCCAGTTGCAGAACGCCGCCGATCCATACCACAACACGTCCTCCACCGGGTGCGTGTCCATCGAATAGTTCGTCGTGCCCGGCAGGCCCACACGCGTCTTCGACGAGAACACCCCGCCTGAGTACTGGATGTTGCACCAGCTGTCCGTATAGGCAAGGACTTTCTGCAAATTGCCGCCGGCGTAGAGGTCGCCCGTGCCCGCCCACGCCGCGTTCGCGTTGGTCTTCAGGTAGCCCTGCGCCAGCGCCCAGTTCAACACGTCACAATACTGTTTGTTCGTCACCGGGTATTTGCCAAGGGTGTACGCCCCCAGCGCCACGCTGTGTACCGGGTCTTCTGCGGTGGAACCGTTGGTCGCGTCATCGCCCGCCGCCGTCCGACCCATGTCAAAGGTACCCGCCGCCACGGACACCGTCTCCGGCGCGAAGAAGACCGTGTCGCTCACTACGGCGGACTCGCCGATCGCGTTGCGGGTCTTGAAATACACCGTGCGCGTGCCCACACCGCCCGAAAGCGTGAAGCTTGGCGCGGTGCCGTAAGCCGTCCACGCCGCCCCGGTGAAGGCCGCCGACTCGCTCGCCATATACTCCGTCGCCGTGCCCGTGCAGGTGTTGTCCAGCGTCACCGCCGGGTTTGCCGCCGTCGCCGCGCCGGCACTGATTGAAAAGGTTGCCACCGCGGGCACCGGAATGGCCGCGAAACTCGCCGTCACGCTGATGTTGCCCGTGACATTGCTGTCCGTGCGCGGGTTCTGCGTCGAATTGTCGCTCCACTGCGAGAAGGCATAGCCCGAATTGGCCATGGCCGAAACGGCCGTGCCGCTGCCGCCGGAGACAACCATCTGGGGTGTGGCACCGGAGAGGGTGCCGTTCGCCCCCGCCGTGTAGGAAAGGGCGTACTGGGTGGTGGCGGTCCGGGCGAGCCGGAAGCCGCCGCTGCCGTCGGTGTTGTTCCAGTACGTCGGGGGGAGAGCGTTGCGATGCGCCGAACGGCACTCGCTGAAAATGTGGTCCCAGCCACCGCCCCGAGTCACACGGTTAGTGCCCGATGCCGGCCCCGTCGGATTCGTTAACGCGCCCACCGGGCTCGGGCTGTTCACCGTCGTCACAGCGCCGTTCGGGCTCACATTCGTTCCATTAAACCAGCCCACAGGAGAAGTGTAGGGATAGCCCGTCAGGCCCAAGGGATTCACCCAGACAAGACTTCCCTTGTTGTAGTTGCAGAGGTTGCTTCCGGTCAGCGTGTCGCCGGTGAACCCGTAGATCCAGTGCTTCGCCCCGTCCCATGCCGCCGCCCGCTCCCATTCCGCCTCGGTGGGCAGGCGGTACCCGCCGGCCGTCGGCGGCGCCACGGTCAGTGGCCAGTTCGCCGTGGTCATGTCGTAGCAGGGCGACAGTCCCTGCATCTGGCTCAGCCAGTTGCAGAACGCCACTGAGCCGTACCACGACACGTCGTCCACCGGATGCGTGTCCATGGGATAGTTCGTCCCGGCGGGCAACCCAGGCCGCGTCTTCGGCGTGAACACCCCGCCGGAGTACTGGATGTTGCAAAAGCTGTCCGTATAGGCAAGGACGATCTGCAAGTTGCCGCCCGCATAGATGTTGCCCGTGCCCGCCCACGCCGCATTCGCGCTGGTCTTCAGGTAGTCCTGCGCCAGCGCCCAGTTCAGCACGTCGCAATACTGCTTGTTCGTCACCAGGTATTTGCCCAGGGTGTACGCCCCCAGCGTCACGCTGTGTACCGGGTCTTCTCCGGCGGATCCATAGGTCCTGTCATCGTTGGTGCCACTGGCCAACCGCCCCATGTCAAAGGTTCCGGTCGCCACGGGCACCGTCTCCGGTGCCAAGAAAACAGTGTCGCTCGTCACGGCGGACTCGCCAACCGCGTTGCGCGTCTTGAAATACACCGTGCGCGTGCCCACACCGCCGGAAAGCGTGAAGTTTGGCGCGGTGCCGTAGGCCGTCCACACCGCCCCGGTGAAGGCCGACGACTCGCTCGCCATGCAGTCCGTGGGGCTGTTTGTGGCCGTATTGTCCAGCGTCACAGCGGTGTTCGTGACGGTTGCCGCGCCGGCACTAATCGCGAAAGTCGCCACCACGGGGAGAAGTCCGAAACTGGCCGTCACGCTGATGTTGCCCGTGACATTGCTGTCCGTGCGCGGGTTCTGCGTCGAATTGTCACTCCACTGCGTGAAGGCATAGCCCGAATCCGCCACGGCGGTCACCTCGGTGCCGCTGCCGCCATGGTCCACCGTCTGCGGCGACGTGCCCGTGATGGAACCGTGCGACCCGGCGCTGTAGGTCACCGTATGGGTGTTGATCGCAAAGCTGGCCGTCAGACTGACGTTTTCCGTCACCGGCGTGTCCGTCCGGGCCGCGGTCAGTATCCCATCGCTCCACTGGACGAAGTGATAGTTTGTGTCCGCCACGGCGGTCACCTCGGCGCCACTGCCGCCGTAGTTCACCGTCTGCGGCGATGTGCCCGTGATGGAGCCGTGTGACCCGGCGCTATAGGTCAGGGTGTACGTGTTAATCGTCCAGTGGGCATAAAGCGTGTGGTCGCCCGCCGTCGCCACGGTGGTTGTGTCCAGCACCTGCGTGCCACCGCTCGAAGCCGTCCACCACCCGGCAAAGGCGTAACCCGTGCGCGTGGTCGTGGCGAGTGTGCCATAGGCCGAGTCATAGATAACGCTCGCCGGGGTGCATGCCGTGCCGCTCTGCGCGTCGTAGGTCAGCGTGTAGCTGTTCGCTGTCCAGTGGGCATAAAGCGTGTGGTCGCCGGCCGTCGCCACGGTGGTTGTGTCCAGCACCTGCGTGCCGCCGCCGGAAGCCGTCCACCACCCGGCAAAGGTGTAGCCCGTGCGCGTGGTCGAGGCGAGGGTGCCGTAGGCCGAGTCATAGGTCACGCTCTTCGAGGTGGCGGTCGTGCCGCCCTGCGCGTCGTAGGCGACGGTGTACGTGTTCGCCGCAAAACTGGCCGTGACCGTGATGTTGCCGCTCACATTCGCGTCCGTACGCGCCGCCGTCAGCACCCCGGCGCTCCACTGCACGAAGTGGTAGCCGGTGTTTGCCACCGCCGTCACTTCCGCACCGCTGCCGCCATGGTCCACCGTCTGCGGTGATGTGCCGGAGATCGAACCGTGCGACCCGGCGGTGTAGGTCAGGGTGTACTGGTCAATGGCGAAGGTGGCCGTGACCGTGCGCGGCCCGGTGATCGCCGTGGTCGTGTAGGACCCGCCCTTGTCACCTTCCACGCTGTCGGCCACGCTGGCAATGTGCCAATGCGGGTCCGCTGTCACCGTGATGTCACTGGTGTCGCCATGCTCCACTGTGGCCGGCGCCGCCGTGCAGGTCCCGTTGCCCGTCACGCTGCACGTGACGGTGCTGCGCGCCAAAAGGGCGAAGGTGTAGGCGGTGTTGGGCGCCAGGTCGGACACAGTCTTTGTGCCCCATGCCGCCGCAGTGCCCCATACCGCCGTCGCCCCCCGGCTCCCGTTCGCCTGGACCCACTGGGCGCCGAAGGCCGCCGAGGAGAATTCAATGGCATACTCCGTGCCTGCCGGGTTGCCGTCCTGCGATCCGATGGCGACAGTCACGGAGTTCGTCGTTATGCCGCCCACCATGGGCAGCGCCTCCGAGGCACTTTGCGCGATGGTGCAGGGTATGCACAGCAGCGCCACGGCAAACACCATCACCATCGTCCGGGAAGTTGTCATGGGGTTCATGAGTCTTCGTCCTTTTGCGTTATCGCGATTGGGACAGCCTTTCTGCTTTGACCGGGAAGAAATGGAGCCTGGATGCACAGGACACACAGGAGGGCAAGCCTGCCGGCGTTGCTGTCCTGTCCCGTTCATCCCAAGTCAAGATTCATTTTCCTGGGCTTATGGCTGGACCACAGAGCGACACAGGGACGCTGGGGAAAGGGGGGAATGAATTGGGATTGACGCGGTTCGCCTGCGCCAGGGGAACTTGCACGTCTCCCCTTGCGATTCTGCCGCGTTGAAATTTCCGCCCGCCCTTTGCAAACGCACCTACCCGACCTCCGTGAACCGCACCCTTACTGTTTTGCATCCGCACACAACTACCCCGTGCGGACACGATGGAAATTAGAATACCGTTTCCCCTTCATGGTGTCAAGCAAAAGAAACAACGTTGTTCGGGGGCGGCGCAAAAGGACCAAGGAATGTCCAAAGTGGAGAAGGCTTCCAGCATCTTTTCCTGCTTCGTTTTGTGAGCAAGGCGTGGAACGCGGCAGGGAGAACGCGTCTTCTTTCGCTGCGCTGACTTCGAGCGCAAACGAAAGTCTCATTTTGCCGGACCAATATGGACTGCGGCGGCAACGACGCCGCTTTGGCTTGTTCGGGTGAGAATGCGGGTGCGGACGGGCAGGCATTGAAATCAGCCAAAACGGTGTGGCCGCCGCGCTCTGCCACCGCAGTCCATAATGGCGCAAGTGCCTAAATTACAAGGCGGGACGCCCGCGGTACGGTCTGCCCCGCATCTCCACACTACACACCCTACATCCAAGACCCAAGACCATCAGGATTCTATCCCGTACTCCTTCATCTTTCGCCAGAGGGTGGACCGCGATATGCCGAGCTTCTTTGCGGCCAGGCTCTGGTTGCCGCGCAGTGCTTTGAGCGTGTCCCGAATGTGACGCTCCTCCGCCGCAGCCAGGGGCATGATGTTCCCGTTCGGATCGTGGGCCAGCGCCAACCGGCGCACCGCACCGTGGCGCACCGCGTCGGGCAGGTCCTGCGCGTGAATCATGTCTCCATCGGCCATGATGACCGCGTGCGCCATGATGCTCTCCAACTCGCGCACATTTCCGGGATAGCCATACTGCCGCAGGTATTGCGCCGAGGTCTCGTCCATTCCGCGCACGTTCTTGCCGAACCGCACGTTGTGCTGCGTGATGAAGTGGCTGATCAGTGCGGGCAGGGCGTCCATCCGTTCGCGCAGCGGCGGTATGCGTATCTGCACCACGTTGAGGCGAAAATAGAGGTCTTCACGGAACGCATGCCGCTCCACCGCGTCGAGCAAATCGCAGTTGGTCGCCGCGATCACGCGCACGTCGACCCGCCGGGGTGTGCCGGAACCCACCGGGCGCACCTCCCCGTTCTGGAGCACCCGCAGCAGTTTTGCCTGGGTGATCAGCGACATGTCCCCGATTTCGTCCAGGAAAATGGTGCCACCGTCCGCCTCCGCGAATAGTCCCGTATTGTCCCGATCAGCCCCCGTGAAGGCCCCGCGAACGTGGCCGAACAGCTCGCTCTCCAGCAGCGCCTCGGGCAAAGCGGCACAGTTGACCGCCACAAAGGCCCTGTCCCGGCGTCCGCTGATTCGGTGCAGGGTGTGCGCCACCACCTCCTTGCCGGTGCCGCTTTCACCGAGCAGCAGCACCGTGCTGTCGGTCGGCGCCACCTTTCTGATCAGGTCAATCACCCGCTGCATCGCCTCGGTGCGGCCCACCAACTCCTCAAAAACGGTCTGCTCGTAGGCGTCCACGGTGGACTGCGCT
>CAIXUF010001264.1 GCA_903922535.1 Candidatus Hydrogenedentota bacterium | reverse complement strand
TGCTTGGTGCCGGGCAGGCACGCGCCGTAAACGGCGGTGAAAGGCCGCATCCATTCGAGGTGCTTCGGCTCGGGGAATGCGAACATGTCCGCCCCGACGTTGTGCTGAAGCCCATAGGAGGTCGCATAGCGCATATTGTCCGGCGTCTGGCACATCCGGTCAAACGCCACATTGTAGAAGCCCAGGTCTTCGCGCGCGTGATGTATCCTCAGCGACTTGAGGTTGTCCGGGGAGATATAGCTTTTCGCCGTTTGGCCCGTGGTCGTGATGGCGGGCTGGCCGCGGCCCAGCAGCGGCATCCACTGGTCCGGGCAGGTGGTCACACACAGATGGCTCATTCCTCGGCCAGCCACCGGATTGACATAGTCCCAGGGCCAGACCACGACGGCAGTGATGCGTTCGCCCACCACGCCCAGGGAAGTCCAAGTGACGCCGCCGTCCGTGCTCTTGAAGCAGCCCTTTGATTCGGTGCCGGCGTAGAGCGTTTCGGGATTCTTCAGGTCAAAGGCAACCACTTCGCCACAGAGGGCGGAAGGCCCGGCGCCGTCGAAATCCCCCTCAAAACTGAGCTTGCTCCAAGTCGCGCCACCATCCGTGGTCTTCCATAAACCACCTTCCCAGTTCCCGTTGACGACACGTCCCGCGGCACGCAACATGACTGCGGGATGAGTCGGGTGGATGGCCACGCTGCGGACAACATTTGCCGCGCCGGTGAGGTCGCCGTTGATAGCACTCCAAGTCTTGCCGCCGTCCGCGCTCCGCAGAAGTCCTGCCGAAGTGGATCGCACCACCACGATGTTCTCGTCCGAGCGAGCCATCGCCACGCCGGCCAACCGGTCACCCGCCGTGTTCTTCGCGGCGACGGGCGGCGGCGGCGTGGATTCAGGCAGCACCCCTGGTTGGATGCCCAAGGCGGAGACCTTGGCGTTGTAATAGGCGCGGGCGTCTTGCTGGATCGCGCTGACGAACAGCCCGACATCCATCTTTTGCGGCGACCGTTTGACCTGGTAGCCGCCGAGTTCCCACTGTTTGCCGTCCGGCGAGGTCCAGGCGGTCCAGATGTTCCCGCGCCGGGCGATGCGCACCCACGGATGGTTCTGCGGAAACCGATACGAACTGACGCGGCTGCCGCCGAGGTCGTCACTGTCCGGGGAGGATCTCTTGCCGTCTTTGGCGGTCTGCACCAAGTAAAAGCTCTGGCCCCAGTCCCAATTGATCCGGCGGCTGTTCTCGATGGCCGCGATCCCGACCCACGCGCGCCCGTTGACGGGCTCCCCTTTGGCGCCGCTATAACTGTCAATGCGGCAGGTGGCGGTGAAATCGCCGGTGTTGCTTTTCACGACCGCGTGCATGCCGTTGCCAAAGATTGTGAACGCTTGGGGCCCCGTCTGCCACAACCCTGCCAGCGCGCCTTGCTCGCCGATGTTCCGCACGGTCCATTCCGGCGAATAGGGCTGACCCGTCACCACCAGCGCGCCGGAGTTGAGATCCACCGAACGATTGCCGTCGTAGATGACGCGGCACCAGAAGGTGTTGGTTCCCTTGGGGAGCGGCCCCTCATATTGCACTTCGGTCCCGTTGCCCTCCGCAATCTGAAACCTGCCAAGGTAAATCGCGGCCTTGTTTACCGTATGCCCGCTTCCATCCACGGTCAGCTTTACACGGCCGGTGCCGTCACCAAACGAGGACGATGTAATTTCAGTTTTGGGAT
>CAIXUF010001263.1 GCA_903922535.1 Candidatus Hydrogenedentota bacterium | reverse complement strand
GCCCCTCGTGGCCGGGACCATCCTCTCGTTCTTTACCGACCCGACGCACGAATACTGGGGCTTCTGTGTCCGCCTGCAGAACGGCCGGGAGGCCCATGTCTGGGTCAACTGCGACCCGGAAGGCAACGGGCCGGGGCATCTGGAGATCGACCACCAACCATGAAAACCAGGCGTTACCTCACCGCGGAGATCGCACGCGGCTTGCGACCCGGCCAGGTCATGCACCTGGCCTACGACGACTTCAACGAAGGCAGGTTCAGCTACACGCACCATCACTGCACCACGGAGCACGGCCGGTTCGAGGCCGTTGGCACGTTCGACTACGGCGACGGCGAGCCGTTCGAGGGCGTGCTTTACGAGTTCGCCGGCCCGCATCGCACCGAACCCCGGTTTGCGGCTGTGCTGTGCAGTGGGTCCGGGTGTGAGCGGGTGTTTGTGCGGGCGTGAGCGCCCGGGGAACCGGCTTCGGCAGGTTCCTCTTTTTTATGTGTCAGGATTGGGGCGATAAAAGTCGAGCGGAACATGTACGAGATGTGCGGAGAGCGCGAGGCGAAGGTGTTCATGGTCGTCTGCGAGAACCAAGAGACGGGCAAGGCGCACGCTTGCATGGAGTGCTTCGAGGAACTCTGGGAAGTTCCGGAGGCACGATGGAGGCGGTGCCGCTTCAGGTTTACCGGGTAACGACTGAAACGACGGAGTGAAAAGTGGAAGGCGGGAAAGCGGCAAGCGGAAATCCGAACATGCCCAAGCTGGTAGCGGTGGACTTCGCGGCTCCGCAAGGCGGTGTGGCCGATGAGCGTGTCGAAGAGATTGCTACTGTCGTCGGTCAGGGGCGCTGAGGATTGGGCGCGAAGATGCGCTGGAAGTGAGGCGGATGGGCTGATACTTTGCGGCGCTTTTAATGGCACGCCGCGCACCCAAACAACATGCTGTTCCCCACGCCCACGCGGGCAATCACTGCCGCGCGATGGTGCGGGTGGATGGCACGCGCATCCGAACCAAAATCAAGAAGGACTACGAGAAGGCGTTGCGCGACCTGGAGAATGCGCGGCGGGTGCTCGACCGTTTTCAGCAGACGGATCAGCCCCAGTTCTCCCGGTGGATGAGCAGCCACTTCGGCGCGTTGCTCACGGAACTCCGGGAACTCAATCTCAAGAGGGCGGCGGATGATGCCATCGTCTTCATGGTCGAAAACGAGGTCATGTTCAGCGGCATCTCCTACGCCCGGGCCTATAAGCGAGTGATGGAACGCCAGGAGAATCCCGAACCGCCGCCACCACCCCCGCCGCCCGGCGGTGAAGGGGACGGGAAGCGGGATCCGTTCGGCGCGGGACCAGACTGGGAAGATCCAGACGACATGGAGGAGGCGATGAAAGCCATTTTCGAGGAGATGTTCGGTGCGGCTGGGTCGGACTTTGATCCACGGGACCCACGCGGCTCCCGGTTTGGGCCACAGACCAAGTCGGCCGCGCCGGCGCACGCCTCCAAACGGCTCAAGGAACTGTATCGCGCGGTGGTGCGCCGGTTGCATCCCGACGTGCATCGGGACATGACGGCGCAAAAAACGGAATGGTGGCATCAGGCGCAGGCCGCGTACGAAGCGGGGGACGCGGAGCAATTGGAAGTGATTCTCACGCTCTGCGAGATGGGCGAGAGCGGCACGACGGCGCACACCAGCGCCTCGCTGCTGCAACGCATCACGGCGCAACTGAAGAATTCGCTGCGCGAGCTCAAACGGCAGATCAACCAATGGCGGCAGGAACCGGCTTGGAATTTTTCCCAACGTACCGACCACCTGGTGCTGGCGGACCAGGTGCGCCGGGAGTTGAGGGGCGAGTTGATGGCGATGCGGCGACACTGGATGGAGACCCAGGAGATGATTGCTCAATGGAAGGCGGCGACGGAAAAGGCCAAGCCGCCGCGCCGGCGGAAGGCCCCGCCGCCAAATCCGGAGTTTCCGTTTTAAGGCAACGGGGCGATGGCGGATGGCCAGGCGCGGGCGCGGAGCGCAAGCTGCCGCGAACAGGAGGCGGCACGGCAAACACTCGAAGCAAGTGAGGGCTTGGTGGGCCGGCCTGAGAATTTGGCATTGGGTGGAGCCCGTTCAAGACTGCCGCGATCCTGACGCCGTGGCCACGTCCGGCACTGCCGGCGTGGTCGCCAGCAACGTCGTTCCGAAAGGCGTGTCGGACGCGACCTGCGAGTTAGCCCGCGAACTGCTGCTTCTCGACCGCACCACCGCGCCCCCCGGCGAAGGCATCGCCTCCGACTGGACCTCCACCGCCGGGAAGAAATACAGCAAAACCGACATCCGCCCGATCCTCCCCCGCCTTGTGCAATCCCTGCTCTCGAAATACGGCAGCCCAATGCGCCAGGGCGGCGGCGTGGTGAAGCTGGTGCGGGTCTGAACGGAACTGCCCGTGAAGAGCACCCTCATCTTATGCACCCTCGCCAGCCCGCTCTTGGCTGGCGGCTGCGCTCACTTCAACTCCAACCCCTCTCAACTCTTCTCTGCGGGACTCCGCGCTGGACAAACCGCCCGCCCCCGGCCGCAGTACGTCGGCTCCGTCCGGATCGAATAATGCTTCAGCGGCATCAGCTCCGGCATTTGGTCCAGGAGCTTCAGTTTGGGATTGGGTATCACCGTCTCGTGCGCCAGCGCTGGCTGCGCCACCGGCGATGTCTGGCCTTGACGGCCCCTATGGTTTCCCATAGCCTTCGGCCATGAATTTCACCGGGATGTGGGGTTTAGGTCAACTCCCTGTTTGTGCCTCAATATCCAGTATCATGGACTTCTTTCCATGCTAAACAATGATGGTTAGGGCTTATATGTTCAGGCAAGTCCCTGCACAGTGGCGTGAGTATCGAAGAAGGCACATTATCGCAGCAACTGGTCTGTTGCTTGGATTACCCCTGGCCATTTTCTGTTCTATTGCTTGGGCATTCTGGGTTAAAGATTACGCACAGTTTGTATGTTTTGTTTTCGTCCTTGTATGGAGTGGTTTGTGGGGTTGGTCAGCATTTCGTGCAGTGCGGTGTCCTTGTCCGCGATGCGGCGAGGCTTGGCTTTCAAATCAGGACGTGCGAATCGGCGCTCCACGTTGTTGCTCAAAATGTGGTCTAGCACTTTATGAATCGCCCTAACGGAAGATCGCTGCAGTCAACGCGGGATGGCGCTTTCAGTTTGTCGAGAAGTCGCGGTTGGCGGATGTCACCGGCCCCGCGTGCCTGAGCTCTGGACGTTGACGCGGCGACGGCGCTTTGACTGCGACCGCCGACCGCTCCGCGGAAAACCAAAGCGGCGTGGCGCTGCGCTTCCCGCCGCAGTCCAAAAACCTGGCCCTCCTCCTGTCCGCGCTGGGCTTCTCTCCACTCTCAACTCTTCTCTGCGGGACTCTACGCCCGCCGCTTTTGCGTTTGACCGGGGCCGACGGCCTGCCTACGGTGGGCGTGTGATGAGCGCAGGAAAAACTTTCCCAGTCGGCCTGCTCGCGATAAACGCCGAACTGTTGCGCTAGGTGGCAGCCATGTTTTCCCGGACACACAAGTTTATCCTAGTCGCCGCTGCGGGCGTCTTCGTGGCAATCGCTTCCTACGAGCTCTACTGGCCGATCAAGGGAGGATACCTCGGATACTATCTTGAGATGAGCACCTACGGCCCCCTCAAGTATCGCAGCTTGGTTTCTCAGGTTGAGTCTGCAATGACAGCGGCACAGGAGCGGGACGCCTTTGAAGCAGCGCGGGAGCGCAGCCACATCCACAAGATCACAATCACGGACGCACATACCAATTACGTCCTCCTGCGTGACTTGCCGACGCTCATCGCCGACACAAATCGGACACTATTTGTGCGTGTGGAATGGTTACCGACGCGGCCGGATGGCAAAGCCTATCAGGCCCATCGTCGCGTGATTGAGAAAACCAACCTCTACCTTTTGTTTGTCAAGAAATGAGCACGCGAATGTCCCAGAAGATCTGCATTCCCGCATGCCGCCGCTCTGCTTCTCCGCCCGGTGCGGGGCGGCCCGGCGGGCGGGCCGCGTGCGCGCAGAAGTTCGCTCTGTGCCTTGTCTTGTTGGTCGGCGGCAGTGCCCACGCCGCTGATTTCAAGAAAGTGGATTCCTCGAACGACTTGTATGCGGCATGGATTGACCCCAGAGACGTGCAGAGGATTCTCGCCCAACAGGGACTGACCAATACCATCGTGCAGCGCATCCGCCGAAACCAACGCGCGGACAAGTTGGTGGTGAACTTCTTTGTCGACCACTACGGATCGACCAACGCCCGTGCCGTTTTCATTTCAGATGCGGGGATCAAGGTCGCGCGAAGTCCTTCCGTCGCTGTTTTCAACCAGGACGAACAAGCTGTGTATTGGATGGAACAAAGCGATTTTGTCTTCGCCAACGACACGCGGCTTCATGCGACTCCCGGCTCATTGACCAATGGAGTTCAAGGAGTGCTCTCTGATCCAGGCGCACAGTACCTCCTGGTCCAATGGCAATCCAACGGGCGAACGACCCTGGCGACCGTACAGGAACCGCTCAAGCCTCTGATGCAGGTGCCCTCCGGCTTCGCCATGCGTGGGCTTTTCGTGACCACGAACACCCTTTTCATTTGGAAGTCTCCAAACACGGGGCCGTCTGACTTGATGTGTGATGTTTATGCCCGCGGTTCGGAGAGTGTGACCCTGCTGCGCACGGCCACGTTCAAAGAGTGGGGAGGTTTCCGGGACATGGACCCCAATTCGGAAACTTTCCTGATGCGCGGCCCCTCGGACTTGTTTGCCAAGGAGTATTTGGGCAGCCTCAGAACTGGAAAGAAGGTTTCGCTCGGCCCGGTCAAAGGCGAGGCTGTTTTCTTGAAGGGGAGTGTGGTCAAAGTCGTGAAAGAAGCCCTCCGAGAATGAAATTATGGTTTGCTGGCAAGTTGCTTCCGCTCCCCGCCGTTCGGCCCGGCGGGCGGGCCGCGTGTGCGTCCCCGTTCGACATGTTATCCCGGCCGAGTGTTCCTCCGCTCAGTCGGTGCAGGAGGCGTCTTCCTTTTGCTCGGCGGCTTCCGCTGCGCTGACGACCCGCGTCACGGTGGCCTCGACCTCTTGCAGGCGGAAGGGCTTGTTGAGGTAGGTGTTCCCCGCCGCGTGCAGGAAAGCCTGCGTGTCCTCGGTGATGACGTCGCCGGTGAGGAAGATGAACCGCGAGGCCAGCCAGGGTTTGCTCTG
>CAIXUF010001262.1 GCA_903922535.1 Candidatus Hydrogenedentota bacterium | reverse complement strand
TCCTTCAAATGACGCTGCACCGTTTCCTCATGTTCCGCCTGGGCGTCTTCGGGCAGACCTTCCATTGACTTCTCGCAGGACTCCACAAGGTTGTCCACTTTCTGCAGTACGGTTTCGAGGCACGCGTGGCGCCAGTTCCGCATTTGTTCTGTAAATTCCCTCCATAGTTTGATCTCTCTTTCGCAGGCCGAGCGGGCGTCATCCATTTGCGCGAGCAGCGTTCTGCAATCCTTTTCATATTCCGCGCCCTTGCGCACCATCTCTTTTTGCCGGTCTTCCAATACGGCAAGAAGTTCCGCCGCATCCTTTGTGGACGCTTGAACCTTTCCGCGGTACAGGGATTCGACAGCCGCCCCCCCCCACGATGTGACAAGACTTGTGGCCGCAGCAGGCGGGGTGCATTCTTCATGGGCCTTGATCCGGGCGGCGATGTCGCGGACAACAGGACTTGTGTCAGCCGCGGGCGGGTTCTGGTTCTCGTGCCTCTTGACCAGCGCGGTGATGTCCCGGATGACAGGACTTGCGGTCCCCGCAGCCGGATTGAACACCATTTCCTGTTTTACTTCCAAGGTCCCGTTGAAGTAGTTGAACTGCTCCCCGAGCGGCGTGAGGCGGTCCTTGGGCACCGCGGCCAGACCGACGGTTCCCTGCTTCCCGGGAAACAGGATCAGGAGGTATGCTTTGGGTGCCTGTCGCACTGCAGTGGCCTGTCCCCCGGCCCCGCGGCATAAAAGGTCCAGTATCTTGTCTCCGTGCTCGTTCCTGAGATTCATGTGGGGACGGAGCATGAGCCCGCGGGGGAGAAACACGGTCAACCCGTAGTTGTTGTACAGGGAATTCTCCAGGTCAAACACCTGCCCGGTGCCCGGGTGAAACTCCGCCGGCAAGGGCCATGGACGGAAATCCTGTTCTTCCGCCGCCCCGGCACCCTTCCAAAGCCCGGTTCCCTCTTTGCTTTGGAGCGACCGGTCCAACACAAGGTCGTAGCGGAACGCGCCTTCGCCTTCCCCGTCATGGCCGCCGACGGCGAAAAGACCACCGGGCAGATCCACACGGACATGCAGCAGACTGTACAGGCAGTCCCGGGGATAAGTCATCAAAAGGGAACGAAGGCAGGAGTCCATCTCTCGGGAGTAGGGATTCTCCACGGGCTCTTGATAGGCGTACAGAGAAACGCCGCCCATGTCCCTCTGTTCGTCCAGTTCCGCCATGATGCCCAGTTCGGCGGCCTCCTCCTGCAACTTTCGAATGGAGGCAGCCAGTCTCTTTTGGCGGAACGCGTAATGATCGTGCGAACGCTGCCTTTCAAGGCGCAGTGAGATTTCCAGATTGCGCGCACCCTGGGGTTGGAGACCGAGAACCGCCGGCACAATCGGCATTGAAAACGCGGTTCGGTCGGACTTGAGCCCGTCAATCCACTGCCTGACGGTCACCGTGTAGCGTTCCTGTCCGTCCCCGTCCGGACCGGCCGCCTGCCGGGCGCGTTGGGCGACCTCATGGATCGTGGCTCCGGAGGGTTCAATCACGTTCTGAATTCGGCGGACTCCGGGAGCCATCGCCAGGAAGAAACTGCCCGCTTCGAGCTGTTGCAGCATTTCGTTGACGGATTCTCTCGCCGGCGTCCAGTCGTACCCCGCCGACACGTACGCCTGGCTGTGCACCCCTTTCCAGGGTACCAGCACATCGTACACTCCAAGCCCCTCGTCATGGATGCACCGGTAGACAAAAGACCGGTACTGGAGATGCTGAATGCGAATCAGGTAGCTGAATGGAAGGCTGGAAGGGACGGCATCTGCGCCTTCCTGCGTTGCGACCGGCTCAACAGCCGCATACTCAAAGGAAAGCACCGCCGTGGAAGCCAACTCCTTGACCAGTTCTCTGAGGTAACGCGCGTCAGCCTGCCCGTCGGCAGCATGCTCTTTTACGGCAAGCAACACCTCGTGGTAGCCGGAACGCAACGTGCTCAGCGGAAAATGGGGTGTTCCAGACCCATGCCCATGCCCAGGCCCAGACCCGTGTGCAAATGCAGACGGAGGCGCGGGCGGAGGCGTCAGGCGGATCGGCGGCTCTTCCATGGCCCCGCGCCGTCTGGGCTTTAGCGGAGTGTTGCGGATGCATGTGCTCACCTTTATCCGCCGTGCCTTTGGCAAATCAGCCAGGAGAACATTCTCGTCGCATTGCATGGTTTCAGTGGCCAGTATCCTCCATTGACCTGCGGGAGTGAAAACGAGATTATTCCGATCTAGCACATTCGCTGGAAGAAAGATACCGTGGCTGCCCGCATCAACCACATGGGCGCCGGCCAGCAGTTTCTTGTCGAACACGTGCACGAACTCGGCAAGATCACCGGGGGTGCGGAACTTGTAAAAGGTTGCCATGTCCAAATGCCTTTCTTGTCGCAATGCTCATTCTAAAGTTAGGTGGCCTGTGCTGCGGCCACGTTCTCCTCCACCCGTCCTAGTAGGGTGTGCACCACGCAGGCCCGCCAGTGCTTCTCCATGTCTTGGGGCGTTACGGTTTGCTGCTCGTTCAAATGGGCTGGAAGCTCCTGTGAAACCCATCTTTCCTCCAGATACAGATCAAGGGCGGTTGTGGCGGCTCCCACGGTTAACCGCAGGGTTCCCGCAGCAAGTCTGTCGTCGGACGTCGGGCTGTCGGTGCCCCGCAGATATACATGGAGTTCATGTCCGACTCGGGTCTGGCGCTCGTCACGCCGTTCGTCTTTGGCACGGTTCTCGCGCGGCGCGACCATTAGGGGAAAATCACGGAAGAGCGAAAGCCCTTGTGCCTTTCGCATCAGGAGGCCCTCCGACCTTGCAGTCCCTCCAAAGTCGGTGCCGGTTCCCATGTGAAACAGGTCTCTGGCCGGAAAGGAGCATGACGATTCGGTCCGGGAGTCGCGTCCGCGCCTTGCCGTCAGTGTTATCCTGAGCTTTACGTGGCGCATGCTGCCGAGGCGGAGAACAATGTCATGCGCCGTCAGCAGCATCAACGCATGCAGATGGTCGCTCACGGGGATGGCGTCCCAGGACTCGCGGACTTCATCCTTCCACTGAAGGAAGACCTTGAAGTAGATGTGGATGAGAATGGGGGCGTGGGCCCTTTCCAGCGAAGTTGTGCCCAGCAGCTCCTGTTCGAGATACTTCTTGGCAAAGGGTGCCCAATCTTGGGCCGCCTCCGTTGGAAGCATAACTCCCCCGCGGGCCACGGTCTCGAAACTCCGGGGGAAACGGCTTGGGTCGGGTGTCTTGACGAGCAGTTCGAACTCGTTCTGGCGACGCATGAACTCCCCGCCGCCTCTAAGATGAAAGTCCGCGCGGTATTTCGCGGCTACCGTCTCATTGAACCTTTCCTCGCCGTCCTGTTTCCAAGGCGAAAGCATGTGCCCAAGCACCGGCCGGCATCCCTCGTCATTCGTCAGCCAGCCCGCTTCGGCGACGGTCTCAGAATCCACATCCAGAACAGCCGCGAAAGGAAAGAAGAATGGGTTGCAGTACGTCCGCATATTCGGGAATTGTCGGCGAAGAAGCCCGGACAGATTCCGGCAATACGGGTCGTCCGGCGCCACGGGCGCGCTGAATTCCGCCAATTCCGCAAGGGTAGCCCGGCGAAGCCTGTTGCGCAGCCATGCGGGTGGATAGAGCGGCATGACGAGCGACTGAAGGTTCTCTCTGCGCAGAACCAGCAGAATGGCTTCCCACAGGGTCCTGTCGAGGTCCATCGGGGACGCATCGCCCCACCCATATACGTCCCTGCCGGCAATGGCCTCCCTAAGTCTTAGGCCAATGCTCGACTGGCGCACCTTTTCGAGAAAGCGGATATACGCCTGTACGGTTGAATCGGCCCATTGCTCATATCGGGGAACCTGGGGGGCGAGGGTTTCGTGGAGAAGCATCTGCGCGGTGTTCAACAAAAGGGACGGCGGAAAACTGTAACCGTTCCACAGGGCCTTTTCGTACCAGTCGGCCAGGACGCGCCTGAACCAGTCTTCGGAATTGGAACGGATGCCTCTCTGCCACTCGCGCCGGAAGTGTTCTTCGCAGCTCTTTTCGTCCGGCAACAACGCCGGTCCATACGGAATTATCATGGGGCGCTCCATCTAGTCGAAGTTTGCGGAATGAACCTTGTTTCCCGCGCCGTACCCGGGCTGTCATTCTCCTTGCAGAAGGGTGTCGGTTTCTTTGCAGTTGATGAGTCCGTTGATGGCTTTGGTCAATTCGGAAATCTTGTTCTCGTCATCCCATATGTGCCGGAACACAACCAGATGCTTGTTGGTCATTTCCGCGCCGGGCCCACCCTTGAGCAGGGCATGGGCACGGGCGACCATTTCCCCGTACAGCAGTTTGCGTGGGTTCATCGTGCAGTAGGCGTGCTTCTCTTCCTCGTCAAGGCCCCGGCCCAGTTCAAGCAGCGCTCTGGTAAAATCCCCGCTTGGATCGGCCACGCGAATTCCGGCCGCCCGGTATGCCCTGCGTCCATCTTCTTCGCCCGGAGCTATAAGGCATCTGCCAAGTACGACCAGGTCGTTGATGCAGGACAGGGGGGCTTCGTATTCGGAGTCAACCGAGTGGAACCGGCTTGCATGCTGCTTGCGGGCAGACTCAAGCACATTCTTGTAGAGCGAGTCGTCCGTGTGCTGCCGCAGCGGGCTGTTGGGCGCGAGCACCAGCATCCGCATCGTCCATCGGTCGTAAAAGGCGCGCATCTCTCCGGCAACCTTGGACTGGGCCCACACGTCTCCCTTGGCTGTGGGAGTCTCGTTGCTGGCGCCGATAATCACGCGAAGGTCAGACTTGTGAAAGGTGGA
>CAIXUF010001261.1 GCA_903922535.1 Candidatus Hydrogenedentota bacterium | reverse complement strand
TTCCTCGCTGGGATTCTTAAAACAACCGCCACGGGCTACATAGATTAAATATGGGATGCTCTTGTCCGGCTCTGACGGACCGGTGGGATCGGTGACGGGCCGGGGCGTAAAAAGACCATGCAAGTCCGAACACAACTCCAAGACATTGCCGTGCATGTCGTACAGTCCCCAGGCGTTCGGGGCATAGGAACCCACCTCGCTCGTCGCATGCAAGTACGGTCCCTTGATGAACGCGCCATACCCGTAGAGCACGTTCCCATTGAAGTTGGCCTGAGTCGAGTTGAGGCTGTTCCCAAAGGCCGTTGCGGTGGTCGTCCCCGCGCGACACGCATATTCCCACTCCGCCTCTGTCGGCAACCGATAGATATAGCCAGCCGCCTGATCCGGATTCGTCGTGTATTCAAGAACCACGGTTCCAGTGTGCCCAGTTATCCAAATCCCCGGAACCATCTGGATATCCAACTGCAAAGGCTGGCCGCTGCTCCCTGCAGCGAAGGGGCCGCATTCAGGGGTGCCGAGGCCAAGGAAAACCGCCAGGCATGCCGAACATTGAATGACATTCATTTTGTTCTCTGTGTTTAGCCGTGTTATCAACGCGAGTTTGGTTGTTTTATTTCCTTTGGGCTGCCCACTAAGGCACAACCCGGATTTTGTTGTTCAAACACGCGCCGCACGGCTCCGGGATCGGAGGCGGCAATCACGTTTTTTTGTTGAGGCGCGTTGCCTTTCCTGAGCCGATAGCTGATTTGATATTGTCGCATATTCACGGGAGCATAACGTGAAACCAAAGGCGTCGTGAGGACGGAGTTTGGGGACAATCTTCGGCCTTATGCTTTCAGCTCTTCGGCTCTAAAGTGATCGCGGTAATGAAATCTCAACAGATACGCACGGGTTCAGCCATTTCTAAAACCCACTCGCTCCAGGGCCGGTTGCGTGGCCCATGGCCGAACCCCGCTGCGCAATCCTAAACGGAAAACCAATGAACAACATGACTCTCGAAGAAGCCTACGCCGAATTGCTGAACTCCCCGGAACCGGATTTCCTGGCCCGGGTCGAGAACTGCCTTGGTGTCCTGCGAGAAGAGGCAGTTGCCGATCGAACCATCGAGGCAATTGCCACCTTTAACAAAATCCTCTTCCCGATCCACTTCAACGCGATCAGCGAGGATGACGCATTGAAACTGAGATGCACGGCCGCGATTTTCGCGGGCTTGGTGGCGGCGGAAGATGTGGACGTCCGCGACGCCAGCGGCACCCTCCGCAAGAAGACGCCCTGGGGGTTCCATGCGTTGAACCAGGACGCCAAAGGCTACTGCCGCTTCATTCTGCTGTGCGACGTTCCATCGCGGCTCTCCACGGAGGGACAAATCCACTTATACCGGGCCAAACACGACATCGGTCGTCTGCTTTGCCTTGAATTTGCCGACCCACTCGACGATGAAATTCATAAACCAAGAATTCCGGAAGCCAAACTGGACCTGGCTGACATACTGGGTGGGGTTGATTACTGACGCCAAAACGAACCGCCGATCAATTGTTCCTTCGAACGCGCTGACAGGCGCATCAAACGCCAAACTAGGCCACGCAAAAAGGAGATTAGTCGTTCTCTATCTTTCCTGCTAATGGCGCGCGTGCAGCCCTCACGCAATGCTTTCACCAGGGGCTGTCATAGCGGTGGGAAATCCATCTACGAGCGCTCGCCTGACTACCCGTTTGCCGCCAAAAACGAAGCGCCAGATTCGCGTCTCAGCGGCGGCTGATGAACTTTCCCAGCCACAACCGATGGTAGAGTGATGAGTCACTGTCCAATCCGGAAATCCGAGAAGCGGCCTGGACGACGAATTCGGC
>CAIXUF010001260.1 GCA_903922535.1 Candidatus Hydrogenedentota bacterium | reverse complement strand
ATGGACGGCATGGACGAAATGGACTGGATGGACGGCATGGACGAAATGGACTGAAGCAACGGACGCGTCCGGGGTTCCTGTCCATCCCGTCCATATCGTCCATAGTGTCCATATCGTCCATGGCCCCCGGGGAGGCGGCACCCCCGCGCCGGGGCGCGGGGATGCCGCAGGAAGGGAAGATCAGGTCCAGTCGCTCTTGACGACGACCCGGGCCTTGTCGTAGATGACGGCAAAGTCGGTGACGACGGTCAGGTAGCTGCGGTCCCACTGCTGGTGGATGAGCTTGTCGCTTTCGACCAGCAGGTCCTGCTCGGTGAGCTTCTGCACGGCGTAGCCGGCGTCCATCAGGGTGACCATGTGGTCGGGCTGTCCGGCCATCGGTACCAGTGTGAGCCCCAGCGGGGACGGCAGCCGGCCGTTCTTGGCGAAGTCGAACAGAACCATCTCCTGGAAGGCTTCGAGGCTGAGCACCTGGCCGAGCGTCTCGGCGTTGGCCAACAGGTGGGTGGGTGTGAAGTAATGGCCGAGGGAGAGCGTCACGAAGCCCTTGACGAGGTCCCCGTAGGTCCAGGTGTTGGCCGTGGCGGTGTTGATCACGAAGGGCGCCGTGGCCGAACCGGACGCGTCGCCGTAGGCGAGCACATGGGCAAGGCGCGCGTCGAGGTCGCGGCCGAGCCGCTCGCCGATGCGGCGCAGGTGAATGCGCAGCATGTCGACGGACATGCGGCGCACGACCTCATAGGAGGCAAGCACGCCGCGGCCGCGCTTGTCGAGGCGCACGATGCGGTCGCCGTACTGGATCAGCGACTCGGGGATGGACGCGCCCTCGGCCACGTCGCGCAGCTCCTCCTCGGTTTCCGACTCGCGGACATAGGGCACGTCGCACACGGCCCCGGCGACGCGCTCGTCGCGGATGATCAACTCGGGATAGCGCGGACGGGAGCGCATGCCGTCGATCACGGCACCGCGCACGATGTCGGGAAAGAGCCATTTTGCCTCCGCGTCGGAGGCGAAGAAGCGCTCGACGGTGATGCGGCCGAGGTCCACGCCGAACTCGCGGGCGCAGTAGTCCTCGACGTTCGTCCCCAGCGCCTTGAAGAAGTGGGTGTGGGTCAGGCCGAGCCCGTCGAGGGTCTCGTACAGCTCGCGGCCGCGCACACCGCGCAGGCGCTCCGCTTCCTGGCCGAGAAAGCGCGTCTGTTCGCGCATGAGGGTGTCTTTGTCGTGCATGGGGCGGGTCTCCTTTTACAGCAGCGCCTGAACGGCGGCTGCGGTGGTGTCAACCTTGAGGACGAGGCCCCGGCCGGTGCCGGTGGCGGGAACGGCGACCTTGCCGGCCGTGGCAGAGGCGACAAGCCCCACGGCCCCGCCGACGGCCGGTGCGTCGCCGGTGTAGGCGAATTCGCAGACGCCGCGCACCCGCACGGGGATGGCGGCGCTGTTGCGGTCGCAGTCGACAAGGGCCTGGCCGGCGACCACGTCGCCCGCGTCGGCGGCATGGTCGACGGTGTAGTTTCCGGTGAGGACGAGGGCGTCACCGCGCTTGATGGCAACGGTGCCGGTGGACGGTGTGCGGCAGGTCACGATGAGTTCAGTGACGGGGCCGCCAATGTCTCCAAAAGCCATGATGGGATCTCCTGTGGTTGTGACTGGGAGCGCCGGCATCCTTGCCGGCTTTCCGGGGGTTGGGGAAACGAGAATGGAACTGATGGGACAAATGGGACGGATGGAACAAGAACTGGGCGACTCGGGTACCGTCGCCGGGGGACTGGCACCTGTTTCCCGCCAAAAACTTTGGCATGCAGTCAGGACCAGAGATGGAAACAGGTGCCTGTACCCGAGTCACGACACAGTGCCCTCGCGGACACGGGTGGCAGTCCCCCGGCGGGAATCCCTCATTTGTCGCGAAGCAGGCGCAGGGCCTGATCGGCGCGGGACTGGGCTGACGCGCGCTGCGCCTCGTCTTCAAGCGTCTCGGGACGGGACACGGGCTCGGGCGGGAAGGCGCGATCGAAACGCGTTTCGAATGTGGTGAGGTGGCCGTGAATCTCGCGCAGGGAGAGCGGTTCGAGCATGCGCCGCCATGCGGCGGCGTCGAAGGCGGCGCCGTCGAGTTCACGGCCGAGACCGCAGAGCCGGGCGATGGCGCGCTCGCGCGCCTCGGCGCCGTCGCGGACAAGGTCGGCCAGACGGTCGGGCACGGCGCGGACGGCGCTCGCCGCCTCGATCAGTGTGCGGACACAGCGCGGCGGCAGTCCCTCCACACGCCGCCATTCAAGACGGCACACACCGCGCGCGCCGTCAAGGCGCATCACGCGCACATCGGCATCGCGCCGCTCCCAGGCGTAGGCGCCCGCATCCAGGCGAACGGCATCGCCGTCCTGCCGGAGCCAGTGCAGGGCGTGGGGCGGTTTCTCCGCCGCCCATGCGCCGGGCTCCAACGCGTCGGCATCGACGCGCAGGCCGGCGAGACAGCCGTCCTGCTCAAGACGCAGGTCGAGGTGCGGGCCCTGGGTGTCGCGGTGGCGGTGGATGACGAAGCGGCCCTCAATGGGTGCGGCGTCGGCGGCGCGCACCGCGGCGGGATCAAGCGGTTCAACGGAAACAAGGGTCCAGAACATGGGCTGGGTTCCTTTCACAGTTATTGGTGTCACTGTCAGACGGAGACAAGCACGGACCGGCACGGACTAACACGGGCTGAGACGGACACTTCAAAAGCGCCAAATGGGGCTTCCGCACATGCGAGCACTTTTGTCCGTGTGCGTCGGTGTCCGTCCGTGTCAGTGCCGCATCATTCCTTGGGCGAGCGCGGCGGCGAGGCCGGCAAGGTTGGCGAGCAGGAGCAGTACGCCGCGGGCCAGGGTCTGTTCAAGGCGCAGCACGCGGTCGCGGATTTCGTGGATGTCCTCGGCAAGACCGCGAAACTCGACTTCAGCGGCCCGCTCGAAGGAGCACCGTTCAGCGCAACGGTCGGACATGGCGGGGTCTCCTTTCGGTTACTCGTCGGCCCAGGGGCGGCGGAAGAACCGTAGGGTGCGTGAAGTCTTGTGCAACAAGACGCAACGCACCGGTTTGGATCACTGCGTTACGAATGGTGCCGCGCGAGACGGTGCGTTGCGTGGCACTTCGCGCCACTTTACGCACCCTACTGCGGTTATTCGTCCGCCAGGGACAGCGGCGGCACGTACCGCAGGCGTCCCGCCTGCTCAGGGATTATTCGTCGGCCCAGGGGCGGCGCACGGTGGTGAGTTCGATGGGTTCATGGAAGCGCTCACGGGCCCATTCGAGGGCGCGGGCCGCGTTGACGGCGGCGCCGCGCGGCACAAAGCCGGTGCCCTGCGAACCGGCAGGCACGACGGAGCCCTCGATCACCTCGATGACGTCACGCATGATGAAATGGCAGGCATTGTCGCCGTAGCTGCGGCCGGGCACGTGGTCGCAGGCGCGCAGGTCGCGGCCGCACACGGAGCATTCGGGCACGCGGAACGAGAAGCCGATGGAGGTCTCGCGGTAGACGCCGCCCTCGATGTTGAGGATGAAGTCCCGGTTCTCGCCCGTGCGCAGCACGTACACCTCGGGCCGCACGGACACGCGGTCACTCTCGCGGTGGATGCGGGAACGGAAGAAGGTGCCGCGCGGCAGCGAGCCGCGCAGGTCGTGCCGTTCCATCAGCGGACGGCCCGGCGTCATCCGGTCAATCTTCTCCAGTTCCTCGTCGGGGAAGCGGCTGAAATGGCGGTCCACCTGGTTGTGGCACAGGTCCATCTCGAACACGGCGAATTCGTCGGCGGTGAGCGGGCGCAGCGCGAAGCGGTTGACGGCGCCGAGCATGTCGTCGGCTTCATCGGCGGGGTGATGGCGCAGTCCGATGAGCGCGCCGGGGTGATGGAAGACGAAGGGTTCCAGTTCCATGCAAGTTCCT
>CAIXUF010001259.1 GCA_903922535.1 Candidatus Hydrogenedentota bacterium | reverse complement strand
CCTGCAAGCCGCTTCTTGTCCTGCCCAAATCGCTATCCGCAGACTGCCCGCACCTTTTTGATGCCCAAGGGAAATGGTACTTGCTGGCGGCGGACCGCCACTACACCTGGGCGGCGTCTCCGGAAGGTCCTTTCCCCACCGAGATGCTGCCCTACGATTGCGGCGAATTGTTTGTTCCAAAGACCATGTTTGACGGGCAGCGGCGCGTCCTTATGGGATGGATCGGTGATCGCGAGGGCGGCAAGGATTCGGGAAAGGGCCGTTGGGGCGGCGTGATGTGCATGCCGCGGGAGTTGTATCCGGATGACCGGGGCCGGCTCTGCCAGCGTCCCGTGGCAAGCGTTGTGAAGGCATACAGCCAATCCGTACCGCATTTGGCGGACCGCCCGTCTTCCGGGCAAATCATGGACGTGCCCCCCAATTACATGATGCATTGCCGGATCAAAGCGGCGGCACCCAACACGGAAGCCGTGGTGACACTGCGGTCGGCCGCTGACGACGCCCATGCGGGCTATCGGCTGAAGATTCGCTTTGGCGACAGGACCGTATCCCTCGGCGACCCGTATCGCAGCTATGACCGCGTGGTTGATTTCGATGCGGGCGCGCCGGTTGACGTCCGTGTGTTCGCGGCGGACACGGTCATTGAGTGCTTTCTAAACGATGCCTATTGCTTTACCATGCGCGCGTATGACTCGTCGGCAGGCGCATTAAAGATTGACGCGCCCTCCGGAGAACTTACCATCGCGGATTTTGACGTGAGAACGCTGCCGTAACGGGTTGGCCGGGATGGAGTCTTCACGCCGCCTGTGGCCTTTGTGCCATTGCACCTGCCTTTTCATCCTTCGCCCAACAGTGTCCCAGCCGCAATGCGGCAGGAGGACGCATCTATTTTTCCACAAAAGCGCTGCCTACCCCGGAAACGCCAATGCATCTTAGCAGCGTGACCGTGCCGAAGGATTCGGGAACGTGGAAGTCGGCGGGAGCCAGGCCGCGGTCAATCCACGTAATCCAGGTGGGCTGGCCGAGGTATTTGTCGAAATCGGCGCGAAAGAGACCGGCCCGAAAACGCGTTCCGGATTCGAGTTTCAAGCCCATGGCCTCGACGGCCTCTTTGGGCAGAACGATTTCGACGGTGTAGCCGTCCGGGGTCAAAGCAGCCCGGCACACCGCTTCACCGCCCGCCGACCACGCGTCGTCAAACTTGCGGTAGAAACGCGCCTGATAGTCGTGGACCGCGCCGCCGGGGGCGGCCTCGATGCAGTAGTAGGGGTCCCGCGCGTTCCCGGTCCACAGGAACAATTCGCACCGGTCCTGTCCGTCCACGTCCCGCTCGTCGTCTTTCGGCGGTTCCCAGGCCGGCGTGGCATCCACGCATTTGAAGGCGCACACGAGCCTGTCTTCGCTCCAGAACAGCCACGCCTTTGTGGACGGCGCCTCACGGCCCGGCTCCGCGGCCACGACGAACGCGGTCAGGGGCTCGCAATTCCGATAGCACGGATCATCGAGTTTTCCGTCAACCTGGACGGCGGCGGACATGAAGGGCACGGGCAACGGGGAGGGCGTTTCGTGTTTCGTGGTGGCACATCCGGCGAGGGCCAGCGCCACACACAACCACGCAATGCGGGGAATCATGGGTGCGTCTCCTTGAACGGTTAAGCGCCGTTGAGCCCGTTGACATACGCGGCCAGCGGCGGGGCTCCAAATAGTTTGACATAGTCCGCGTCTATCCACGCGGCGAAGGTGGTCACGTGCCGGATGCCCCTCCTGGCATAGGCGTTGGCGTCCGCCTTCATCACGGCGTCGGACCAGGGCAGTTGCACCGTGGGCCGTTTCCACGCCGAGAAGCGCGACACATCGAGCCAGTACTCCAGGACTTGGGCCGTTTCACGCGGGAAGACGTTCAGGTTGGCGTCCAAAATGTCCAGATAGGCTGCCTGCGATCTAGGCTCCGGGTCGGCGTTGTCGAGTTTCACATTGGGATCGTCAATGGCGTGATCGTAGACGCGGGCAATGGGGGCGAACTCAAGGAAAAGTCCCTCATGCGGCTTCACGGTCTGCGGGGGAGGCAGCATGACGCTGTAGGAAATGTGGCTGAGCGTGGCGTGGGGATCGAGATGTTTCCGCAGCGCGGCAACGATGGCGTTCTCGACCAACACCGCCTGGTCACTGCCCGTCAACTCGCTGCACTTTGGACAGCAGCACCACTCCCTTGCGTCATCGGGCCAGTAGAAGTATCGGCCTGTCGTGGGCTTCAACAGGCGCCCATACTCGACCGCTTTCTCCGCGATGATTCCGAGCGCCTTCGGCGATGACGGGCAGCAGTTGAAGTCGGGGTTCCGTTTGCCGGTCGCGTCCATGCGGAACAGATCTTGCTTGTCGGGTGAGCAGAACCATTCACGCGAGAGAAGCGTTCCCATCGCATGCACTTCGTACTCGACCTCAACGCCCAGTTTGCGGCAGGTCTTCAAGAAGTGCCGCCCCTGCTCCGAATGCACGAAATCCACGAGCACGTCCAAACGTCGCGCGGCGTGCAGGCCGATGGTTGTGATGCCTGCCCGGTGCGCCCGTTCGGGCCAGTCTGCCAGGGACAAGTCCCAGGGATACAGCACAACCCCGCGGGTGCGAAAGCGCGGCGGTTGCTCCGCCGCATGAATCCTCGCGGCCAGCGTGCCCGCAGCCATCACGCCCAGCGCCTCCCGACGGGACAATGCAAGGTTCTTCATCTTCCCATCCTCCTGCCTGCCGTTTTCTCCGGCTCATTACGGGATTGCTGCATGAATTCGCGGTGTGCCCGGAGTATGGAGCAGTTGTTGCAGAATTTGCAACAACTGCCGCCGCACAACTGCCGCCGCTCCTTCGCGCGGGAAATCATGCCCTGGCGGTTTTATCGCCCTCGCTGCGAAGCTCCACGCTGCAACAAGGGGCGGAAACATTTCCAACTGTTGCAGATTTCGTAATAGTTCAACCCGTGCCATCCGTTGCGCCAATTCGTTGCGCCCGACATGCCTTGTCCCCTACAATCAATTTGATCCCGATGGGGCCTATGGAAGCCAAGAAGGACGGTCAGACAGTGAATCCGGTCGAGACATATCTCGCTGAACTTTGCCAAATCCGCTCGACGGGCGCCGCCGTCCCTGAAACGTCGTATTACGGCCCCCTTGCAAACCTCCTCAATCAGGCGGGCGCAACGCTTAAACCGAGGGTGCGGTGCGTAATCAATCTTGCCAATCGCGGCGCGGGCATTCCGGACGGCGGATTCTTCACGGCGAACCAGTTTCAGAGCGGCAACGACACAGAACCGCAAGAGGGCCAACCGCCCGAACGGGGGGTGATCGAGGTCAAGTCAACCAGGGATGACGCATGGGTCACCGCCGACAGTGCACAGGTTTCGAAATACTGGGAACATTATGGGCAGGTACTGGTTACAAATTATCGTGATTTCGTGCTCGTGGCCAAGGATCACGAGGGCAAACCGGTCAAGCTCGAAACGTTTCGGTTTGCGTCCGACGAGGCGGCTTTCTGGGCCATGGCGGCACACCCGCGCCGGGCGGCGGAACAACGGGGCGAGCGCCTGCTCGAATACCTGAAACGGGTGATGCTGCAAAGCACACAACTCACCGCCCCCGAAGATGTTGCCTGGTTTCTGGCCTCATACGCCCGCGATGCGCGCGCCCGGCTTGAACAGGACGCGGACTTGCCCGCGCTGGCGAACCTAAAGAATGCGCTGGAGGAAGCCCTTGGCATGACATTTGAGGGTGAAAAAGGCGAACATTTCTTCCGGGCCACGCTCGTCCAAACTCTTTTTTATGGCGTATTCTCCTCTTGGGTACTCTGGGCGCGTGACCATTGGGGCAGTCCCAGTGCCCGGTTCAACTGGCACGAGGCCGGTTGGACGTTGCATGTCCCCATGATTGCCAGCCTGTTCTCCCAAATCGCCACGCCGCAAAAGCTCAAACCGCTTCACATCGATGAGGTGCTCGACTGGGCCGGAGCCGTTCTCAACCGCGTCGACCGCCCAATGTTCTTCAGCAAGTTCGAGGAAGAACATGCGGTTCAGTACTTTTATGAACCGTTCCTGAAGGCCTATGACCCGGAACTCCGCAAGGCACTTGGAGTCTGGTACACCCCGCCGGAAATTGTCCAATACCAGGTCGAGCGCGTGGACCGTGTCCTGCGCGAGGAGCTGGATATCGCGGACGGGTTGGCCGATGAGCGTGTTGTTGTCCTTGACCCCTGTTGTGGCACGGGCGCTTATCTTGTCGAGACGCTGAAACGCATTCACAGGACGCTGGATGAACACGGGGCCGGAGCGTTGCTTGCCCAAAAGCTGAAACGGGCGGCCCGGGATCGCGTGTTCGGGTTCGAAATACTGCCGGCCCCGTTCGTGGTTTCTCACTTGCAGATCGGCCTTATGCTGCGGCGCCTGGGCGCGCCCCTGGACCACGACACTAATGAACGCGTTGGCGTTTACCTTACCAACGCCCTCACGGGCTGGGAACCGCCCAAAGAGCCCAAGCAGCAACTTCCGCTGTTTCCAGAATTGATGGAAGAGCGCGACGCCGCCGGCAGGGTAAAGCAGCAGGCACCCATCATTGTCATTCTCGGCAATCCGCCCTACAACGCATTTGCGGGAACGAGTCCGGAAGAGGAAGGCGGCCTCGTGGACGCCTACAAGGAAGGCCTGACCAAACCCGCCGCAGAAGGGGGGTGGGGCATCAGGAAATTCAATCTCGACGACCTGTATGTGCGTTTCTTCCGCATTGCCGAACGCCGCATTGTAAAAAATGGCAGCGGAGTTGTTTGTTACATATCGAATTTCTCCTACCTCAGTGATCCCTCGTTTGTTGTAATGCGCCAACGCCTGCTTTCTGAATTTGACAGGCTTTGGTTTGATTCCATGAATGGCGACAGCCGGGAGACAGGGAAACTTACACCGGATGGAAAGCCCGACCCAAGCGTGTTCTCCACCGACCAGGCGTCCGTCGGAATCCGCGTGGGCACGGCGGTGTGCGTTCTTGTGCGAAGGAGAAAGCGTGCGCCATCCCCCAAGGTTCGTTTTCAAGATTATTGGGGAACGGACAAACGCAAGAATTTGTTGGAAAGCCTTGATTCCAAGGGATTTGAGAGGAAGTACAAACCTGCAAGACCCGGCAAGGCCAACCGCTACTCTTTTCGGTCTGATACGGTTTCCGCCGAATACATGGCCTGGCCGACCGTCGAGGAATTCTCGGATAGTTCCCCTTACAACGGGCCTGTGGAGCGAAGAGGCAATTCACTTATTGTTATGCCGGGAGACAAGGGGCTATTGGAGCATGTTGCATCCTATCTTGACCCCGCCATCTCGGATGATCAGATACACGGCTTGGCCCCTGCATTTATGAAGTCCTCCGGCGAGTTTCATGCCAAAGAGGCGCGCAAGGCGCTGAAAGGAAGAGTGCCGTTTGATTCCCAGAAGATAGTCCGTTATCCCTTCAAACCGTTTGATATCCGCCTGGCGTACCTGGATGCCAATATTGCACCCCTCTTCTCAAGGCCTTCGCCGCAACTGCTCGCACAGGCGGAAATCTCCAACAACGCCTTTTTCATTACGAGAGACACCGCCGACAAAGCCCCGGAAGGCCCTCCCTTCTTCCTTTCGAAACTGGTTTGTGACTACGATTTTCTGTCTGGCCACGCCCGTCATTTCCCGATGCTCGTTCGTCACGGCTGTGATGGCCCGCAAGTTGAGAAGAACGGGCAGCGTGTGTTTGAGGACACGGAGGCATACTGCACAACAAGGGCGAACCTTTCCCGCAAGACCGGAGCCTATCTGAAGGGGCTTGGGATTAGCGATCCCGATTCCGGCGCAGAAATTGCCCCTTTGATTTGGATGCACGCGCTGGCAGTCGGTTACAGCCCCGCCTACCTTAATGAAAACGCGGACGGAAT
>CAIXUF010001258.1 GCA_903922535.1 Candidatus Hydrogenedentota bacterium | reverse complement strand
GCTTCGCGGCCTGCATCGCGGGAATACTGCTCATGACGGCCTGTCACGCGGTCGCGTCTCAGGCGCTCCTGCCGATCAACCCCGCCTCCTCCCCGTTGCGGACGACAATCAAGGTGACGCTGGGCATCTCTTCCAGTTCCAGCGTTGACGCCGTCCCCGTCAGCGGCTTCCTCCTGTTCGACCTGAACACCAACGGCACGCCCACGCGGCTTTCCAACCGCCACTTCGATGTTCATGCCCTGCGGAGCATGTATTTCACGAACACCGTCTTGTTCGTTTCCAAGCTCTATACAACCATCAACGGCGTCCAGGTGTTCGACGCGGTTCCAGGTCCCCTGTCTCCGTACTTCCCCCTTTCGGCCGGGAGCTTCACGGCGACCAACGGTTCGTTCCTGATACGGGGAACGGCCGTCTATACCGGCACCGCATCCGGCACGCTTAACATCAATTCGGACACCCCGCAGAATCTCTCGAATTGCACGGGAACATGGCAGACGGGAAATGGCACGAATCAGGCGCTCATGAACTTCACGTTTGCATTTCCCCAACTCACGGTGACGAATGTGCTGGGCGTGGTGAAAATCGATATCTCCGGCACGGGCAGCCTGAACACTTCGGCACCGGTGAATGCGCCGCCGCCGCCGGCGCCCGCATTGGCCTGTGTTCGGTCCGCCGGTGGTTTCGTCGTTGGCTGGCCGAGTTCGCTCTGGCCCACTACTGTCGCCACCAATACCCCGGCGGGGTATTGGTTGTACCAAACGGACGACCTTGCGTCGCCCTCAGGCTGGACCCCGGAGCCGACACGGCCCCATGACGACGGAACGGTGTCCATCATCGTCCTGCCGATGGATGCCCCCCGGCGGTTTTACCGGCTCGAGTGGCGATAAGGTTTCACTAGCGGATGCCTTGAAGAATCCGTCCTCTCCCGTTATTCCAAATCCGTCCGGGGCTTGAAGAACCGGTCCTGGATCTTCTCCATGTAGAGATAGATGCCGGGCGTCACAAAGAGGGTGACCACCTGGGCGAAAATCATTCCCCCGACAATCACCAGACCGAGCGGTTTGCGGCTGACGGCATCAGCGCCGAAGCCCAGTGCGATCGGCAAGGCGCCCAGGATGGCGCACAGTCCCGTCATCAGGATCGGGCGGAACCGGATCACGCAAGCGTTGTGGATGGCGTCATAACTATTCATGCCCTCCGCCTTCCTCTGTAGGGCGAAGTCCACCATCAGGATGCCGTTCTTGGTGATCAGGCCGAGCAACACGAAGACGCCGATATAGGCGTAAAGCGACAACTGACTTCCGAACACGAACAAGGTCAGGAATCCGCCAAACACCGCCACGGGCAGTGTGGTGAGAATGGTGAAGGGATGGATGTAGCTCTCGTACAGGATGCCCAGCACGATGTATTTCAGGAAGATCGCTATGAGCAACAGCATGCCAAGGCTGGAAATGGATTTCTGGAACTCCAGCGCATCGCCGACGAACCGGCCATGGACGCCGGTGGGCAGCATTTTTTTGGCCCGTTTTTCCACTTCTGTGGTGACCAGCCCGAGCGGAACACCCGGCCAGGCACTGAACGAGATCGTGGCCACCTCGTGTTGCTGGGCGTGCGGGACATTCTGTGGGCCGGCTCCCTCCGTCCAGCGGATGATGGATTTCATGGGCACCAGCGGGCCCTGTGAGGAGCGCAGATAGAGCAGGGCCAGGTTATCCGGCAGACGCTGGCTGGACTTCTCGACCTCGGTGATAACCTGGTACTGGTCCTGGTCGGTGGTGAACTGGGTTACATACCCGCCGGC
>CAIXUF010001257.1 GCA_903922535.1 Candidatus Hydrogenedentota bacterium | reverse complement strand
GGTGTTTGATGTTCAGGAGCCGCAGCTGGACTACGAGGGGTACAACACCCACGCCACCCCCACCCCGATTGTCGAGGGAGACCGCATCTATACCCACTTCGGCGCCTATGGAACGGCCTGCCTCGACACCCAAACCGGCAAGAAGCTCTGGGAACGCCGGGATCTGAAATGCAACCATCGCGTCCGCCCGGCTTCGTCGCCGATCATTGACGGGGACCGGCTGTTCCTGGTCTACGACGGCGCTGATGTCCGGTTCATCGTTGCGCTGGACAAGAACACTGGAGCGACGCTTTGGCAGCGTGAACGGGGGTCGGAAAGGGATTTGGAGGCGAGCCCCAAGGCTGCGGGCATCACCGATTCGAAGGACGCCGTGAAGGACAAGCCCGATGATACCCGGAAGGCCTTTGCCACGCCCGCGGTCATTGAGCATCAGGGGAGAAGGCAGTTGATCAGTCCGGCGGCCGAAGCGACGTACTCCTATGATCCGGCAACGGGCGAGGAACTGTGGAGGGTTCGCCACGCGTGTGCGACTTGGAATTCGGCATGCCGTCCGATTTATGAAGACGGCCTGGTCTACGTGGCAACCGGCTATGCCAAGCAGTTGCTGGCCATCCGGCCAGACGGAACGGGCGACGTTACCGACACCCACATTGCCTGGAGCGCCAAGAAAGGAGTCCCTTCCATCTCCTCACCGGTGGTGGCGGACGGACTGCTGTTCATGGTCGATGACACGGGCGGGCGGGTGTCCTGCCTGGACGCCAAGACCGGCGGGGTTGTCTGGAGTGAACGGCTCCCCAACGGACGAAGCCACTGGGCATCGCCGCTGCTGGCTTGCGGGAAGGTCTACTTCTTCAGCAGGGAAGGAGACGTCGAGGCCGTTGCCGCGGCGCGGGAGTTTCAGGTGCTGGAAAGTCACAAGTTCGATGCCAGCTTCACTGCCGGGCCTGCGGTCGCCGGAAACGCGCTGCTCCTCCGTTCGGAATCCCATCTTTACTGCATCGCAGAAGGTTTCAGCGCCGTTTCCAAGTGACTTCCCGGAAGTCAGGACCTTCCCCGTCAGAATCGCCGCGCCGTTCAGTACAACGTCACGTTGATTCCCGTTCCGATCGGAATCGGCGTGGCTGATTTTGCTCCCTTGTCGTTCCGAAAGATATAAACCGCGTCGCCGGTGTTGAACAGCACGTCCTTCCGGCCGTCTCCGTCCATGTCCCCGACGTGGGGAAGGAGGCTGCCGTCAGGCACATCAAAGGTGGCCACGCGTTTCCCGGCATGATTGTAAAGGCTGTGATCGCTGCCGATGAGAAACTCGTCGAAACCGTCGCCATTCCAATCAATAAGGCGGTGTTGCCGACTGTAGTTCGTGACAAGCTGGCCGAGCACCTTGCCGTCGCAGCCGACCACCCATATGGGACTGTTGCCATAGGGCTGGTGGTCGATATCGACCAGCAGTTGCGGTGCGGGCTCTTCCGGCAGGATGCGGCCCACTTCGACGGATTCAAAATGGTGGCCGGAAATCTCCCACACAACACGCCCGTTGCCGTCCAGCACGGCCAGGTTGTTGCCGCCGCAAAAGGTGAGCGCAATGCGGGTCTTTTCCGGTGCGCCGCCCGGTGTCATCATGCGGGCACAGTCAAGATGCCCGAAACTGTTCCTCACCGCCGCAGACTGGACAACCCAGCGCACGGAACCATCGGCATTGAGCATCGCGTAGCCGGCGAAGATTTCGTCAATCCCGTCGCCGTCAATGTCCATCGGCCGCGGCTGATGGGCCGTTTTGAATCCCCCCGGGTCCTTCACGGTCCACTGCAGTTTCCCATCGCGGGTGTAGGCCCAAATATTGTGGTACCGGTCCTTGACCAGGGCCGTTTCCGCATGCGCGCCGCCGGAGAGACTGCAGAAGGTAATGGAGTCCGTGGCGTCTTCCTGAATCGGAATGCGCAACCGTTCCGCCCCGGTGCGGCCGTCCAGCTCGACCAGAGCCCCCTTTGTGGCGACAACCACCTCGTTCCGCCCGTCGCCGTCCCAGTCATGAATCTGGCACGCCACGTCATGGTGCAGTTCCTTGCGGCCAATCTTTGGATCCCCCCAGGTCCACAGGGTCGATCCGTCCAGTTTCTGCACCGCAACGGAACTCGTGTAATGCATGTCGTCCTGGTTGAAGTTCTTCGCCGTTACAATCTCAGGGACGCCGTCGCCGTCCACATCCCCCGCAACAAACCACATGCCCGCGTAGTCCGCATTGAGCGCGACGGTTTTCCATGGCGCCAGCAGCGGAACCGCGCCGCCCGGGGCTTCTGTGTCCTTCGTGTTGAAGCAGGGGAATTCCGGCTTGGTTGCGCAGCCGGTCATGCCTGCGAAAAGAGCCAGCGCCAGCATTGCGGAAAGGACAGGTTTTGGAAACATGGAATTCCCTCCTCTTGCGCTCAGTTCTTTGCCGATGATGCCTTCATCAGCGCCAAGGCGGTGGACCTTTCGGGGTAGTCGGCGGCGAGTTCCCGGACGGCTTCGCGCGTGCCGGAATCGGCGCAATATCCCAGGGCCACGGCGGCGGCATG
>CAIXUF010001256.1 GCA_903922535.1 Candidatus Hydrogenedentota bacterium | reverse complement strand
TCGGCCGAGTTCCTTGCGTTTGCCTTGCTGCTGGGCCTGCTGTACCATGTGACGGGCAGCCTTACGCTCGTCATTGTGATTCATGTAATGCGCAACCTCGAAAGCGTGTATTTGGAGTATCTGGTGATGGTTGACGAGACGGGAGATCCGGAGCAGGCGCAACGCGCGCTCAATTCGGCCCACACGCACCGCCCCACGGAGTCTGTATGAGCGAATACATGGTGGAAATGGAGCATGTCGACAAGGCCTTCAAGACCCGGCATGTGCTTCAACTTGACGAGCAAACCCGCCGGCGCCGCTGGTACAAGGTGAACGAGGTTCACGCGGCGGCGGATATCTGTTTCGGCATTGGTCCCGGCGAAATCTTCGGACTGCTCGGTCCCAACGGCGCGGGCAAGACGACGGCGGTGAAGATGATCTCCGGGCTGGTGCGCCCCGACAAGGGCAGGGTGCTGGTCGACGGGCTCGACGTGGAAAAGAAACGCAGGCAGATCCTGCGCAAGGTCGGCGTGGTGCTTGAGGGCACCCGAACGAGCATGTGGCCGCTGACGCCCTACGAAAACCTGATGTACTACGGCAACCTCAAGAACGTGAGCGGCGGCGTGCTCAAGGGGCGGGCGCACGATCTGCTCGACTTCATCGGCCTCCGGGAAAAGAAGAACACCGAGGTGCGCAAGCTGTCCCGCGGCCAGAAGCAGAAGCTCGCCATCTGCATCGCGCTCATCGCCGACCCGAGCGTGCTGCTGCTGGACGAGCCGACCACCGGCCTGGACGTGCTGAGCAGCCGCGCCATCAAGGACAAGATCATCGAAATGACGCGCCAGCACGGCCGCAGCGTGCTGGTGACGACGCACGACATGCACGTGGCCCAGGAATTGTGCGACCGCATCGGGATCATCAACAAGGGCCGTTTGGTGACCTGCCAGCCGACTTCGGACCTGCTCGATCTGTTCTCCGACCAGATCTTCTCGTTCAAGATAAACGCGCTGCCCGGGTCCGCCGACTTCACGGACATTCCGGGGGTGCTCGCCGCGACGACGGAGCAGAGCGCCGACGGCCCCGTGCTGGTGGTGAAGGTGGTCCCGGAAACGGCGCTCCGATCCGATGCGCTCTATGGGGTCACGGAGCGGCTGCGCGGGCTGGGCTGCCGCATGCTGTCGATTAACCAGCGCCAGCAGAATCTGGAAAGCGTGTTTCTCCAGATCACCGGCGAGCCGCTGCAGGATGCCGAAGAAAAGGATGATTCCGGGACGGACGCGGCCTGATTGGCCCGACGCCCACGAAAGGTGTGACATGGGTTTCTTTTTGGTAATGAAGGCCGAACTGGTCCGCACTTGGATTGTCATGCGGCGCTACTGGTTTCGCACGATCACGGGCATGATCATGGGCTACGGAATGCTCATGGTCATGATTGCCGGGTTCATCTACAGCCGCCCCATGGTCGGCTCGGCAATCAGCAAAATTGAGGACCCGATGGCGGCCACCAATTTCGTGCTTGGCTTCATCATAGGCATGTTTGCCTTTGGCGTGGTCGGCATGTTTACCCAGGGCCTGCAGGGCATGGCCACCACCGGTGTGCTTGAGCAGTTGTGCATGAGCCCCCACGGTCTGATCACCAACTTCATGGCCCAAACGCTGGTCAGTTCGGTCGCCAGCATCGTTTCGTCCAGCATCATGGTGTTCATGGTCACCTTCACCGTGGGGGGTACCATGCACTGGGACACCATACCCGTGGTCGTGCTGCTCACGCTGACCTTCTTCAACCTGATCGGATTCGGCTTCATGGTCGGGGGGCTGGTCCTGGTGTTCAAGCAGGTCGGGCAGATGGCTTTCATCGTGCGCATGGCCCTGTTCGGGCTGGCCGTGTTTGCCCGCGAGGATCTGCTGAAGCAGCCCTGGTTCGTCACGGTGCCCATGCACATGCTGCCCGTGACCGACGCCGCCATCTGTCTCAAGTACGTGCTAATCAAGGGCCAGGTGGACGCGGCCGGGGAGCATCTGTCCGTGTTCCAGCACCCCTCGTTCTACTGGCTTGTCGCCAACTGCGCCGTGTGGACCTGCATCGGGCTGTCCGTGTTCCGGGTGATGGAGGACTACAGCCGGTCAAAGGGCACGCTGGGCTCCTACTGAGCGCCGCCGCACCACCACCCTGCGTTTGAGATTGAGAGGAGTCAACAGACAGTAGTATGGAACGGCCGCGTCTGCATCGGTTCATGTCTGACGGGAAGCGCTACGCGCTGGACCCGGACACCTGTTTCTGTTTTGAATGCGATGCGGCCTCCTGGGACGTGCTCGAACACTATCCCGTCCTGCCCGTCAACCGTATTTATGGCCTGCTGGAGGGGCAGCATCCCCGCAAGGAACTGGAGGAGGTCATCGGCGAACTGGAATGGCTGCGCGCCTCGCGCTCCATCCTGCAAACGCCGCGTCAGGAGGATTTCCAGAAGCGTTACGAAATCGAGCCGGGCCTGCGCCTGGTGCGCGTGAATTGGGCATCGGCCGAACAGGCGTCCGCCCGTCCCGTCTCCAAACGCCGCTGGTGGATGCGGCGACTCGCAATGCGGGACATCCCGTCCGAAGGCGGGGGCGACGCCGTGATAGCGCAGGCGGGGCAATTGCTCTTTGCCCGGTCGGGACGACAGAAGGAACTTCGGCTGGAGGTGGCGCTGTCGCCCGGCAATGATCCGCAGCCGCTGGTGCGTTCCCTTGCTGAAGCGATGCGCCAGGCGCAGACTTCCGGAAAGCGCCTCACCGTGGCGCTGGGTTATGACGAGTTGCCGCTTTCAGGGCTGCCCGAAGCGCTGCGCGGCCATGTGCTCGGCGCATGGTTTGAGACCTCCTCCGACAAACCCGCACCGATGGAGGATCTGGCGCGCGCCGCCGCGAAGCGGCTCGACCGGCTGGACCGCATCGCCGCCGCGTTCAGCGCGGGCGGTGAAACCATGTCGGGCCGGATGGTGCTGCAGCCCGGCCACGCCCAATTTGACGGTGCCGTGTGCACGCTGGAGACGGCGGGTTTCAACCGCATCGACCTGGACGTGGACGGGGTCTTTGTCTTGGCGCCCGGGCTGGATGCCGCCGCGATGATGAACAGCCTCCGCGCCAATGCGGCCTATTACGCCGACCGCCTGCTGAAGAACCACTATTTTCGCGTGGAGCCCTTTGCCACCCTGTTCCTGCGCATTTTTCACGGCACCCCCATGTTCCGCACCGACCCGGCGGGCCTGCACGCCCTGGTCGTGGATGTGGTGGGTGGGGTATGGCCGGGTCCGCATTTCGCTGGGCGCGAGGAATTCAAACTCGGCGCGCTGGGCAACGGCCGTCCGCTGGACGAGGCCGCGCTGCGGCGTTTTGAGGATGTGGGCGCGCTGACCACCTCCGCATGCATCCGTTGCTGGGCGCGGGGCCTGTGCGGCGGCGGGACCGCCGCTGTGCACCAGGCGCTGTCCGGCAGCTTCCGCACGCCCCACGAGCCCTGGTGCGACGCCCAGCGGGCCTGGATGGAGGGCGCCGTGGCCGCCTTCAACACCCTGTCCTCCGCTGGCGTCGATTTCACCCGCGTCTATGAGTCACTCGGCCGGACGGGCCGCCCGTCACTCTGGATGATAGCGAAGATGGCCAAGACCGCGCTGCAATTGCGCGTGCTCATGCGCCCCATTGAGGAGGCCGATGCGGAGCTGCTGACCCGTTGGGAGAACTGGAACGAGGCGGCCTATTTCACCTACCACGAGAGCGGCCTACTATTGGCCACCCGTTACGACCGGGAAATGGACGCGCTGCACCCCCGCGCCTACGAGCAGGAATTCATGATCACCGACCGCGCCGGCGCGCCCATGGGGCTTATCAAGATTCGGCCCGATCGCCTTGCCGGACTGGCCTCGGCGTGGCTGTATCTGCGCAAAGAGGAAGACTACGCCAACGACGGTGTTCGGTCTGCACTGCGACTCCTGTTGCGCGAGTCGTTGAAAGGCCGCGGCATCAAGCGCGTCATCGCCCCCGCCGGACCGAAAGAGGAAGCGCTGGCCGGGTGCCTTCAGGCCATAGGCTTTCAAACGGCGGGCACCACCCGCTCCGCCCTCTACCTGCACGGCAACTACCACGACATGCGCCTCTTCATCTGCGAAGCAGAGGCGGAATAGGACGGGCGCTCCCGTCCATCTAGTCCATGCTGTCCATGCCGTCCATTTCGTCCATGAACGAGGCAACCCATCCGCCCGGCACGCCTATCTTAGCGTCTTGCGGAAGCGCATCGACGCGAGCAGGATGATGACCACGCCCATGCAGGCGAGCACAACGCCGTTCTGCCAAAGGTCCCAGAATCCGGCGTCGCGCAGAATAATCCCGCGCAGTACGCGCAGGAAATAGGTGACCGGCACGGCTTGGCCGATGCACCAGATGAGCTTCGGCATGGTTTCCTGGGGGAACATGAACCCTGACAGCAGGAAAGAGGGCAGCAATACCAGGAACGCGAACTGAAGCGCCTGGATCTGGTTTTCCGCGAAGGTGCTGATGAGCAGGCCCAGCGCCAGCGTGGTGAACAGGAAGATGATTGTGAACCCGGCCAGCAGCAGCAGGTTTCCCGCGATGGGCACGTGAAAGAGGAAGCGCATGAGGGTGAGCACGG
>CAIXUF010001255.1 GCA_903922535.1 Candidatus Hydrogenedentota bacterium | reverse complement strand
GGTTATGCGCTTCTGGAGCCGGTTCCGGTGCAGTCGAGGCCCGCACCGCCTGTTCTTCCGGACCAGGCGCGGCCGGGCGAGAAGGAGGCCACCGTCTATATCGCGGACCTCTATTCGGGTCCGGGCCTGGCGGGTATTCCGCGCGGGACGGTGAAGGCGCTGCGCCTGATTTCGTACAGCTTTGCCTACCGCAAGATGGGCGGGTTGATGGGGACGGTCGGCATGGACGGCCCCTGGGACGTGAAGCGCATCCTGGGCACGGTGCCGGTGGAGGAGGATGGATCGGCGTTCTTCCGCATGCCCGCGGATATCCCCATTGCGGTGCAGCCGCTGGACGCTCAGGGGCGCGCTTTGCAGCTCATGCGGAGCTGGTTCACGGCCATGCCCGGCGAGTCGGTATCCTGCGTGGGTTGCCACGACCGGCAGAACTCCACACCGCCCGCCCACGCCACGATCGCGTCACGCCGCACTGCTGTGGAGGTCACACCCTGGCGCGGTGCCGCCCGCGGGTTCAGCTTTGCCCGCGAGGTGCAGCCCGTGCTGGACCGCTACTGCCTGTCCTGCCACGACGGCAGGGACGCCAGTCGTCCAGATCTGCGCGGCACGGAAAAAATCACCGACTGGAAAAGCGATTTCCCCGGCAGTGTCAGTCCGGCCGTGGGCGGCAAGTTCTCGGTGGCCTATGCCAACCTGCACCGTTATGTGCGGCGGCCCGGCATCGAGAGCGATGACCACCTGCTGACGCCGATGGAATTCCATGGCCGCACGACCGAACTGGTGCAGATGCTGGAGCAGGGTCACCATGGCGTGAAACTGGATGATGAGGCATGGGACCGGATTAACACGTGGATTGATCTCAACACCCCCTTCCATGGCACCTGGACGGAAATTGTCGGTGAAGAGGCCGCGGGCAAGACCACGGAACGCCGACGCGAACTGATGCGCAAGTACGCCAACGTTGATGTGGATCACGAGGCCGTGCTGCCGACCCAAATCGGCATGCCTGACGGGCCGATCGTTCCCGCGCCGGAGAAGGAGGCTGTGGCGGAACCTGAAACACCCGCCATACCCGTCGAGGCGGGCGCGGTGCGCAGCGTGGATCTGGGTGACGGACTTGTTCTGGAACTGGTGCGGGTCCCAGCGGAAGCGTCGGCGAAACCTTTCTGGATGGGCCGTTGCGAGCTGACCAATGACCAGTACGCCCGGTTTGACGCCCAACATGACAGCGGTGTCGAGTCCATGCACTCCTATCAGTTTGGCGTGCGCGGCTATCCGGTGAACGGTTCAAAACAACCCGTGGTCCGGGTGTCATGGAACCGGGCAATGGACTTCTGTCGCTGGCTGTCTGAAAAGACAGGCGAGACGTTCACACTGCCGACGGAGGCACAATGGGAGTACGCCTGCCGCGCGGGCACGCACACCCCGTTCTGGTATGGCGGCATGGACACGGATTTCTCCAAGTATGCCAACCTGGGCGATGCGCGGTTGCGCGAGTTTGCGCGCAACACCTACGTCCAGGTGAATCTGCTTCCAAACCCGAACAAATACGACAATTGGGTGCCCCAAGATGCGCGGTTCGATGATGGTTCATTTCTTCCGGCGGAAGTCGGGCGCTACGCGCCCAACCCTTTCGGCTTATATGATATGCACGGCAACGTCTGGGAGTGGACCTCATCGGCGGATACGGCAAACCGGCGCATTGTGCGTGGCGGGTCCTGGTATGACCGGCCGTATCGGGCGGCAGCTTCCTATAGCATGGCCTATGAGGCGTACCAGCCGGTATTCAACGTGGGTTTCCGCGTGGTGTGTCAGGCGGAATAACAGCGCGTGCGCAGCCCGTTTGACATCGGGACGGGGCATGAATACGCTGATGCTCCGACCGGCGGAAATGGTTGACCCGGTTCGCGTGTTTAGTTGGCGTTACGGGTAACCAAAACCATCCAGGGTTGCTGTCTGACCGGATGCGGCAAACATCATCATCAACTGGGAGTACATTCCATGCACGTTTCCTTGCGCGAAGGCATTGACTGGGTCGGTTATGTGGACTGGACGGTGCGCGATTTCCACAGCTACAACACGGAGCGGGGCACCACGTACAACGCCTATCTCGTCCGGGACGAGCAGACCGCGCTGATAGACACGGTCAAGGAACCCTACGGCAACACGCTGCTGGCCAATGTTGTGGGGCTGATCGACCCGGCAAAGGTGGACTGGGTGGTGTGCAACCACGCCGAACCGGACCATTCGGGCGTGCTTCCGCAGGTGCTGGCGGCGATGCCGAATGCCACACTGGTTTGCAATGCGAAGTGTCTGGCCGCGCTGTCGAAGCATTTCGACACGACGGGCTGGAAGACGAAGATTGTGGCGCCGGGCGACGTGCTTTCGCTGGGGAAGCGGACACTGGAATTCATCAACACGCCCATGGCGCACTGGCCCGAGTCGATGTTCACCTATGTGCGCCAGGAGAAGATTCTGTTCTCGATGGACGCATTCGGCCAGCACTGCGCCACCACGGAGCGTTTCGACGACGAGAACTGCCTCGGCACGGTGCTGGAAGAGGCCCGGACTTACTACGCGAATATTCTAATGCCCTACGGCGCGTCGACGTCGAAGGCCATGGCGTCGGTGAGGGACCTGGAAATTGACCTGATCGCCACCTCGCACGGGGTCATCTGGCGCAGCCACATTCCCGAGATATTGAAGGCCTACCAGCAGTGGACCTCGGGCAAACCGCAGCCAAAAGTCATCATCCTGTACGACACGATGTGGGAGAGCACCGCGGCGATGGCGCGGGCCTTTGAGGAGGGCGCGGCGACGCCGGGCGTGCAGGTGAAGGTGATTCATGCGCGGCGCAACACGCTGACCACCATCGCCTCCGACGTGTTCGACGCGGCCGCCGTGGCGGTCGGTTCGGCCACGCTGAACGGCACCATGATGCCGCAACTGGGCGCGGTGTTCTGCTACCTGCAGGGGCTGAAGCCCACGGCGAAGGCGGCGGTCGGCTTTGGCGCCTATGGCTGGGGGCGGGGCGCGACCGAAGTGATTCAGGAGCATCTGGAAGCGCTCAAGTGGAACGTGCTGCGCGCGCCGATCAAATCACAGTACCGGCCGACCCCGGCGATTCTGGAAGAGTGCCGCGCGGCGGGCGCGCTGCTGGCGCAGAAGGCGCTGGAGATGGCCGGGACAATGTAGAAGATGCTTCCAGCCTCTTTTCTTGCTTCGCCTTGCGCGCATGGCGAGAACGCGGCAGGACGCCGCGCCCACATAAAGAAATGCGAGCGTCCCGCCCAATAACTTCGCATAGACAAGAACAACGGCCCAGCTTGCGTTATCGGCAGCCGGGCCGTTCCTTTACAGTTGCGTTTTCCGCGAAGCCGCACTTCGCATGCCTCGGATTATGTCATCGCGCCCGCAAGCGTCTCATACAGTGCGTCCGGGGCAAGATCCGCCCCGTTCGGCCAGCAAACCACCCCGAATGCGTCGATGCTCGCCTGCGCAAACACCGCCGGATCTTTGAGTGGTTCAAACACAGGGCCAAACAAACGTTCCGACAAATCCACTTCGCCCTCCACGCCATCTGCGAAGACAACGTGTATACGATAGCCGGGCAAAGGCGTTACTGAAATGGCGCGCCACATATGTAAGTGCTCCTCGTTGTCGCTCATACAAGCGGTTCAATATCGTTGAGCGGTTTGTGCGCTTCAAGACGGGCCAAGTTTGCCTCCAGGGCAGGGCGGTGTTCCACCGCCCACTCCAACACCAGGGCCAGCGCGCGGCGCGGCAGACGCCCTTCGGTTACCGCAAGCGTTTCAATGGAAATTGCCGCGCCGTCGTCTCCATAGTAGGCATGAAAATGCGGAAGGGCATGCTCGTCAAAGTACATGCGGACGGAAATTCCGAAGAACTGGCTTATAGTGGGCATTGTCGCGCATCTCCAGCAAGTTCGCCGCACACGGTGAAGAACAGCGTCTCAAACTCCCGCATTTCGCATCCCGGCGTCCTGTTGACCGGCCAGGCACACAAAGAATACCACAGAAGCCACCTGAAAATGGCACTCATTTTCGCGGCATCATGCGTCCGTGCCGTCACGCGTTCGGGCGCGGTAACCCGCCCCCCCCAGTCGCCGCCTTCTCCGGATTTGCGGCACAATTGCAGACCTTTATGGCGCCGATGGAGGTTTTCAAGGCTGGTCCGTCAGCAGCAGAAAGGACTGGGCAGGGAGTTCCAGGGGCATTGGAATTTCGGGGGTGTTATGCAGAGTCAGTGCGAATGGGAGCATTTCTGATTTCGCCCGGGAAACGACCGATTCGGTGCAGGTATAAACGCGCAGCTCGCGCGGACTCCTTGTGCATGTGTCGAGTGTGGTTTCCAACGGCCGATCATGCCGGTTGACGAGGAGGAGCGTGAACTTCTCGTCGGGGGACATCAGCGCAACGGCGCGGAGTCTGGATGAGGCGGGGGTTGTTTCGACGGCGACAACACGGCTGCCAGGCTGCGCGTATCGGGTGATGAGGGACCACGCATAGAATCCCGGCCGGGGCGACCAATTCTCCGTCTTGTAGCGCCACAGGCCGTACTCCTGGCGGAAGGGTCCGTAGTAGGTGTCGAAGAGGCACCATTGCAGCAGCATGGCCGCGCCGTTGTTGAGCGCGGTGGCCGCGAAGTCGGCCAGGAACAGGGCGTGGTCATAGCGGTCGTTGTCGGGGTTCTTGAAGGTGTCGCCGTAGGTGTTGAACTCGGTGATGCAGAAGGGGAGCGGCTTGCCGCTGCGGCCGAGGTGGTTCATGACAAATTCCTGCCGTGAATTCATCCATGCGGGAAGTCCGGCGGTGTTCTTGCAGGCGTAGGTGTGGCAGGAAAGGCCGTCCATGTAGTCCGTGCCGCGCCCGACGATCTCGTGAAACCAGTCCCCCGCAATCGTTCGCCCGCTGCCGGAGTTGTCCACGCCGAGGATCATGATATTGTCGCGCAGACCCCGATCGCGCAGCAGCGCATCGAGCCGCCGGTGCATCGTGACATAGGCATCGCGGTCGGGCAGGCGCTGCCAGTCGTTGTCGGGCTCGTTCATGAGTGAGATATAGCGGAGATTGTCGAGCCCCTCACGGTTGCGGCAGAAATCGACAAAGTCGGCCAGGCTGCGGACCAGGGCATCGCGCTTGTCGGGCGCGGGCAGGCGCTTGCCGTCGGCATTCATCCAGGGGCTGTAGGCGAAATGGTCCCCCCACGGACAGAGCAGCACCGCGCAGTTGATCTCCTTCAAGAACCGCATCCAGCCGACCATGTCGCGGATCTCGGCGCTGTCGGGCGTTTTTTTGCCCTCTTCCGGTTCCCACCATGCGTAGGAGAAGAAGAGGCGCAGCACGGCGGGCCGCATTGCGCGGACGCGGTTCTTTAGCAGTTCGATGTCGTCGGGACCAACCCCGTGTTTTGAGTTGGAGGGCAGCGTGAGAAAGAAGTCGCCCTGCGCGCCGCAGCCCAGGAAGTTGGTCGTAATCACGTTGTCGGGACGGATGTGCAAGGCTACACTGTCACCGGTGAATTCGGCAGGGACCTTGACGGTGCGCACGAGTTCGACATCGTCAAACCAGGTCTTGCCTTTGCCATGGACTACCAGGGCCAGTGCTATGCCATCGGCCCCCTCGGGCACGCTGCCGGAGACCTGCAATGTGACCCAGTCTTTATCTCCGCCGCCCGTGTAGGAGCCCTGGGCGAATTCGAGACGGGTGTCGCCCCGGTAGAATTCGAGGACGACATAACCGTTGCCTGTGGCCATATCTGAGCAGGCCCACACAGATGCGGCATATTCCTCGCCGGGCTTGACGGACAATCGGTATTTGAACGCGGGATAGTCATCGCCGCTGTGGGAATCAATTATGGCCGATGCGGTGCCTGAATGGGCCCGGGATCTGTCACGCGAAAAGGCGGCGTTGCGCGGGTTGGCGGCAGTCCAATCCGAGGGGAGCGCATCACCGGATTCAAATGAAGGGTTGGCCGCCAGGTTTTCCAGCGCAGGGGCTGGACCGGCAAGGGCCACGGCAAGGGCAAACACAAGCGGGAGGATGTTCTTCGACATTGGACCCTCATTTCGAATGGATGTGGCGGATATCTTACCGGGGAGTGGGGGGCGGACTCACGCGGACGGACACGCGCCGACCAGAGGAGGGGGTCTTGTGCTAAATGACGGCGTCGTGTATTGTGGAGGGGAGTTCAATCCAAGGAGACATGAGCGATGCATCGGATGATTCTGTGTGCGGTCCTGTTTATTGGCGTTGCGGATTTGGCGTTTGCCTCGGACGTGGTAACGACGGAGTCGCTGCTGCGGGAGATGACCGCCCTGGGGCCTTTGGCTACGCCCGCGCCTTATGTGGTGTTCCAGTTCTCCTCCTATGATCGCAGCAGCGTTGCGCCGTACCTGCCGGGATGGTACGCAAACTCGGACGGGTTCGGCGGGGAACCTTCACCAAACGTGATGCAGGTGCTGGACGCGCCGGGCAGGGACGGTGTGGGGCGCTATCTCATTGCCGAGATGGAGGGGCCGGGCGCGATTGTCCGAACTTGGACACCGATGCCGCATCCCATAAATGGCAGGCTGGCGATGTGGCTCGACGGGAAGAAGAAGCCCGTGTATGAAGGCAAGGCGGCGGATTTCACCCGCAACCGCCAGTCCTGCTGGGAAAACGGGTTCGACCCCAAGATGCCGGGCATTTCGCAGGCCGACTCGAATTACTTCCCCATACCCTTCGCCAGGCATTTGCGCATCGAATGGACGGGCACGCTCAAGGACCTGCACTTCTATCACATAGGTGTGCGCCAGTATGACAAGGGTGTGAAGGTGAAAAGCTTCAACCCGAACGAGTTGCCCGGGCTGCAGTCGGTATTCGAGGAAACCTCGCGCAATTTGGCCGCGCCGGATTTTTGGCGCACCACACACCCGGTCGGCACGGCCGCGCCGTTTACCTGTGGTGTCGCGCCGGACGGGACCGCGGAACTGTTCAGCGAGACCGGGGCCGGGACGGTGATGGAGTTTGGCGTGAAAGTGGAGGCGGGCGACATCGCCAAAGCGCTGCGGCAGACCGTGCTTTTGGCGTGGTTCGACGGGGCGCCGGCGCCGCAAATCGAGGCGCCGCTGGGCGACTTCTTCGGGTCGTGGCCGGGCATCACGCCCTACGATTCCCTGCCGATGACGGTGCGGCCCGACGGCACCATGATTTGCCGCTTTGTCATGCCCTATGCCGGGTCAGCCGTGCTGAAGCTGCGCAATTTCAGCGATCAACCCGTGCAGGTGACTGGATGGCGGACAGTCGGCGCGGGCATGGAGACCGGCCAGCATTTCTACGCGAAGTGGCGGGTGAACCACGACATGGAGGCGGGCGGCGGCGACGAGGTGCGCGATCTGCCCTTCCTGGTGGCGCTGGGCCAGGGCACCTACGTCGGCACGACGGCGCACGTGCTGAACACGACGCCGGTGATTACCATCGGCGGAAGCTGGTGGGGAGAGGGCGATGAAAAGATCTGGCTCGACCGCAAGCCCTTCCCCGCATTCGTCGGCACGGGCAGCGAGGACTATTTCAATTACTCCTGGAGCAGGCCGGACCTGTTCAGTTACGCCTATTGCGCCCAGCCCATGTGCAGCGGCCCCGGCTGTGCGGGCTACACCACGAATATCCGGTGGCACATCCTTGATCCGATTCCCTTCCGCGAGCATATCGGGTTCTTCATGGAACTGTTCCACCACTCGAAGACCGGGGGACTGAGCTATGCGCGGACGGCGTACTTTTACGCGCCGCCGCAGACCCGCGACGACGCGGTGCGCATCGGTCCGTCGGACGTGCGCTTGGGCATGACACTGCCGGGCGGATGGATACCCGTGGCGGCCGGCGCGCCCGGACCGGTGACTTTCTTCGAGGCGGAGAGCACCCTGGCGTCCGGCGCGAAGAACGTCCAGGTGATCGAGGGCGATATTTGGTCGGGGGGCAAGGCGATCTGCTGGCAGCCCGAGCGAACGGGGGACCGGCTCGCGTTTAACGTTGAGGCCCCCGAATCGGGCAAGTACACCCTTGTGACGACAAGCGTGCTTACGCCCGCCTCGGGCAAATATGCCGTGGCCGTGGACGATCAGCCGCCGATGAAGCCCGAATTCGACCTCTACACGCCGCATCTGACCCTGTCACGGTTCCTCTTCTTTGAGCAGGTGACCCTGGAAAAAGGCCCGCACACGGTAAACCTTGTGAGCCGTGACCGCGGTCATGACAGCAAAGGCACGGTGATTGGCGTGGACCTGATCTGGCTGTGGCCGGAAAGAAAATAGTTTTCGCAGGACAGGCCGATTTGGAAAGGAGTGTTCAATTGTGTGAAAATAGGTTGCTTAGGAGAACGTTTTCGGTCGGCTTTTTTTTCGGGCAAGAGCGGCACCCATTCTAACCGGTATCATACGTCTCTGAGTCTCATAAGGAATCTAAATCATGAAACGGCGCGGGTTTACCCTGATTGAGCTGCTTGTGGTTATTGCCATTATCGGCATTTTGGCGGCGATTCTGCTTCCGGCCCTGGCAAGGGCGCGGGAATCAGCGCGGCGCTCAAGCTGCCAGAACAACCTCAAGCAGTATGGGATTATCTTGAAAATGTACGATGGGGAGGCCGGCGGCCTCTTCCCACGGGTGCATGGTGATGAATCCTGGGGTAGGACCGCTCCGGCGAGTTGTGTCGGCGCCATCACCGCCGCCAAACAAGGAGATGCCGTGGCCATCTTCTCGCCGAACATGCGCGCGCTTTATCCCGAATACCTCACGGATCCCAAAGTGATTGTCTGCCCTTCCGATCCCGACGCCGCCAAGAGCAACCCCTACGGGCAGCTTTCGGACGCTCCGGGGCAATCGTGCCCCTACAAGGGAGAAATCTCCAACGGCAATGTCAGTTACACGTATTTTGGGTTTGTCCTTAACAAGACGAACAGTACCGATCCAACCCTCGACTCGGCCCTGCTGCAGCTCACGCCGTCCATACCCGTCTATTCCCAGTTGGCTTATCTTCTCATGGCCATTACCAAGAATCCGCTGAACCCCACGGGTGCGTTCTCGGACGGGGATCCAACGAATGACGGTGCGCTCGACAAAGATGTCGACAATTCAACGGCAGACAACATGATTTCCTCGCTGTCAACACCGGCCGGCCAGCGGCTGGGAAACACGAACAGCTCCGTCATTTACCGTCTCAAGGAAGGTGTCGAGCGATTCCTCATCACAGACATCAACAACGCGGGAAGCGCCTCCACCGCCCAGAGCAACATGGCCGTGATGTGGGACAACGTCGCCAGTGACATGACCAGCACCACCCAGTTCAACCATGTGCCGGGGGGCGCCAATGTCCTCTACATGGACGGGCACGCCGACTTCATCCGCTTTCCCAGCGGATTTCCCGCCAGCAGGGCCTACGCCGGTCTCGGCGGCATGTTCTAGAAGACAAACACGAACGCCCCCCCGCGATTCTTTCACGGGGGGGCGAATTGTCGGAACGCGTATGGTGGGTTAGAAAGTGATCGTGGTCTGGGCGAAGAAGTAGTCCCAGTCGGGCTTGCTGCCATCGGCCCAGCGATCTCCAAAGAAGTGGGAGTAGCCGCCGCTGAAAGCCAAATCCTGACTGTAGTGGTACGTGCCGATCAGGTTGGCTTCCCAGCCCCAGCCCTTCTGAGTGCCGATGTTCTTGTCGACGTCCAGGTACTTGCCGATGAGCGTCACGCTGGTGCATTCGGTCGGGGAAACCTGCACACCGGCCGCGTATCCAATCACATTGGTGGCATTGGCGTTCACATCGACAAAATCGCTGTACCTGGTGTCTGAGAACAGGCGGTTGAAGGGCAGGGTGCGGTCATTCGACCTGGGGCTGTTGTCGGCCTTGCCTGCACCGTAATAGGCGAAGAGCCCGAAAACATGGGGCTGCCACGCCGCGTCGAAGGTGTATCCGACGACCGCCTGGCCGCCGAAGGTGCCGTAGTTGACGTCGGCTTCGCCGAAACCTGCGGGGCAGGCGGATGGCTGGCCGTCGACACTGCCGAACTGATAGGCCGCTTCCGTCTCAAAGTCAAAACCGCCCACTTTGCCCGATCCGCGGAGGCCAAAGGTGTGGATATCGGTGTACTTGCCGACAGTGGTGCTGTCCTGGACATAGAGCCAATAGGCGTCCAGCGTGACGTCCTCAATGCCGAGGTAACTGCCATAGATGCCATAGAGGTCGGTGTCACCCTTGCCAAAATTCTGGAAGGACTCGGCAAGCTTGGCGGCAAACGCATCGACCTTGAACTGGTCGGTGGCGTAGGTCAG
>CAIXUF010001254.1 GCA_903922535.1 Candidatus Hydrogenedentota bacterium | reverse complement strand
CGGCAGGCATTGCGCGACCGGAGCGTTAAATCATTGTCCCTTTTCGGCTCGGTGGCGCGCGATGAAGCGACGGATGCAAGCGACGTGGATCTTCTGGTGGAGTTCGACTCGGGGCACCCCAAAGGGCTTTTTGAGTTCATCGGAGTCATGAATTTCCTGGAAGACCTCCTGGGCTGCAAGGTGGACCTGGTGATGGCGGATGGGATCAGGAAGGAACTCCGAGATCAAGTTCTTCGGGAGGCGATCCATGCCGCCTAGGGAATGGAAACTCCGCGTCACCGATATTCTTGATTCCATCGCAGCCATTGAGGAATATGTCAAGGGAATGGACTGCGAGGCATTTCGTCAGGACCGCAAGACCATCGACGCGGTGGTCAGGCGATTTACGGTGATCGGCGAGGCCGCCACGAATATCCCCTCCGCGATCACGGATCAATTTCCTCAGGTTCCCTGGCGGCAGATGCGCAACATGCGAAACGTTGTCGTCCATGCGTATTTCGGGGTCAACACAGAAGTTTTGTGGGATACGGTGCGGAACGACTTGCCGCCGCTGGTCCCGGCCCTCAAGGAAATCATGCGATAGAAGAGGGGGGCCTCTCCTGGGCGGGCGCTCGGACTTCAACGCAGGTTCGTCCAGGTCGGGAGGTGATCCGGAGCGTTCCGCCGATCTCCTCGGCCCGTTCCCGCATGGAGATCAACCCCAGCCCCTTGGGGGCCAGTCCGCGGCGAAAGATATTTTTCGTGTCGAACCCTTTGCCGTCGTCCACGACGCTCAGCCGCAGCAACCCTTTGGCGTATCGCAGCGACAGTTCGACCCGACTGGGCCGGCCGTGACGAAGGGCGTTGGACACGGCCTCCTGGGCAATGCGGAACAGTTCGATCTCCGTCTCCAGTTGAAAGCGGGTCTCCTCCAACGGGGGCTCGCAGCGGACGCGAACAGGAATGCGATGCGATTGCAGGTCGCTGCCCAATTGTTTCAGGGCGATGCAAAGCCCAAAGGGCTCCAGGGTTGGCGGGTAAAGGGTCCGGCTGACGTAACGCACGTCGCCGAACACGTCTTGAAGTTGCCGGGACAATTCGCCCAGTGAGGCCACCTGCCAGTCGCTCAGGGAAGCGGAGGATTGTTCCGCGAACGTCTCGAGTTTTATGTTCACGGCCACGAGCTTCTGCGCGAGCGAGTCGTGAAGTTCGCGCGAGAGGCGCCGGCGTTCGTCCTCGCGGGCTCCCGCCAGCTTGGACCGCGCCGCACGGAGCGCGTCCTCCGACTGCCGGCGATCCGAAATGTCCCGAACCGCCGCGCAAAGCATTCGCCGGCCGTGAAGAACGAACGTGTTGGCCGATATTTCGACAGGAAATAACGTCCCATCCTTTTTCTTGTGATATCTCAGCGGCACGAAAACACTTTTCTTGCGGTGCAGTTCCGCCAGGGATCGGATCGAGACCTTCGGTTCGGCGGAAACGTCCTCCATTTGTTTGAGGCGGAGGAATTCCTCTCGCGTGTACCCATAGAGTCGGCAGGCGCTTTCATTCACGTCGACAAACTGGCGCGTTTGCGAATCGACCAGGATCAGGGCGTCGGTTTCTGTCGCGAAAACCTGCCGGTATTTCTCTTCGCTCTGTCGCAGCGACTCCTCGGCTCGCTGGCGCGAACAGAGATGCCCCAGAGCGGAGGCGTACAGCATCAACAACTGCCGATCCGCCGGGCCGAAAGGCCTGTGGTGAATCAAATTGTCCGCTCCCAGAATGCCGATCACGTTGTCACCGTCCCACAGGGCGGTGATCAGACGAGTTCCTTGG
>CAIXUF010001253.1 GCA_903922535.1 Candidatus Hydrogenedentota bacterium | reverse complement strand
CTTCTTCTTCGCCTTCATGATGTTGGGCAGCGTGGGATAGCGCGGCGTGTTGATTCCCTTCTGCGTGGTGAACAGTGCGGGCAGCGGCACCTCCAGCGTGTACTGCCCCCCCTCGATCTCGCGGTCGACGGAGGCGGTTGTTCCATTCAATTCAAAGCGTGTGATGACCGATGCATGAGGAATGCCCATCAGCTCCGCCACCCGCTCCGGCACCTGCGCCGCATCGTCGTCCACCGCCTGCTTGCCCGCGACGACAAGGTCCGCGCCAAGCTCGGCCAGCGCGGCCGCAAGCAGCCGCGCCGTGCCCCGGCATGTCAGGTCGCCGACCGCACTCGTGTCCACCAGAATGCCCGAATCGGCGCCCATCGCCAGCGCCGCGCGGATGATCTCTTTGGCCTCGGGCGGTCCGGCGCTGAGCACCACCACTTCCGCCCCGTGGGACTCCTTGAGCTGGATGGCCAGTTCCACCGCATGCTCGTCATAGGGACTCATGACAAATTTCAAGCCGCTGGTGACCACGGACTTCCCGTCCTGCGCCACCACCAATTCCGACGCCGTGTCCGGCACACGCTTTATCAATACGGCAACTTTCACGTTGCTCTCCTTGTCACAGGAACATCCTCCTGCGCGAATTCTGACAAATCCCCGAAGCGGGTCTATTTTCCAACTCTGCGTGGGTATTATACAAGAAAGAAGTTGGCCTTACCAATTTTGCGTTATGCTGCAAGAATCGTTATTATGCACCTGAATTATTGGAATTTGTATGACCAATTCACGATTCGTGGGCTTTTTCCCGCCGTTCAGACAAGAAAACGCGGCAACACTCCGTGTTCCTTCCCGAAAAGGAGTAAGCACACAATCACTTGTAGTATAACGCAGGAACAAAACGATGGCGGCTGGCCCCGGAAAGAGCATTTGAAAACGTCGGCATCATGAGTCCCAAGAACAGGTCGAAGAAAATATCCCTTGATTTTTCTTCAGACCCGTGCTTGAATCAACATCAGAAGCCCAAGGATGACGGACAGCATGAACATTTTCATAAAGGCTTATTATCTCGCGCTCACGGCGCAGGTCAGGCTCACCTGGAACTGGCACGACAGCAGTTATGCGTTCCACCTTCCCGATAATCCCAAATTTATGGGAGCCCAGGAAGCGGCAAAGCTGATTCCGGACGGCGCGGTGGTGGCCACCTCCGGGCTGGGCGGCAACCAGCGCCCGTCCATTCTGTACTGGACAATTCGCGAGGCCTTTGAGGCGACGGGGCATCCCCGCGATCTCACGGTCATGTGCACCGGCGGCCAGGGCGGCCGGGGGCGCGCGCCGGGCACGGTGGAGGAACTCATGCAGCCCGGTCTGTGCCGCCGCGTGGTTTCGGGGCACATGGAAACCTTCAAGTCGGGACTGCGTCTGGCGGAGCAGGGCCTGGCCGAACTCCAGTGCCTGCCGCAGGGCGTGATGACGCTGCTCATCGACGGCCAGGGCCGGGGCGAAGACACGCTGCTGACCCGGAACGCCCTCAACACCTTCATCGATCCGCGCGTGGGAAAAGGCACGGTTCTGGCGGGAAAGGATGCGAAACAGCTTGTGGCCGTCGAGGATGGTCAATTGCGTTTCAGCCTTCCCAAAGTGGACGTGGCACTGTTCAACGCATACGCGGCGGACCGCGAGGGCAACATCTACGTCACCCACTGCCCGATGAAGGCGGAGATGCTCGAAATCGCCCGCGCCGCGAAACGCAATGGCGGCCTGGTCATTGCAAATGTGTCCCGCGTGGTGGAAAAGGACCCCGGTGGGATATATGTGCCCGCGGCCGACGTGGACGCCGTGGTGGTCTATCCCAAAACGGAACAGAGCGGGTACACGCCCTACCAAAGCCATTTCGAGTTCCTGGCGCCCACCAGTCGTCTTCCCCGGAAAGAGGGTCTTGCCCGCGCGCGGCTCGTCAACCAAATCATGGGGCTCACGCCGCGCAGAAACGCCATGGACCGGGTGCTGGCCCGGCTTGCCGCGGAGGTGTTTGTCCGCAATGTGCCGCGCGGCGCGCTGGTGAACATCGGCGTGGGCCTTCCCGAGGAAGTGTGCCGCGTGCTGCATGAGACCAACATCCTGGGCGGGGTCACCCTGTTCACCGAAAGCGGCGTCATTGGCGGCGTGCCCATGCCGGGCATCTTCTTCGGCGCGGCGGTGGGGTCGGAAAAGATCATCTCCTCGGCGGAGGCGTTCCGCATGTGCCCGGAAAAACTCGACGTGACCGTGCTCGGCGTGGTTCAGGCCGACAGCCACGGCAACGTGAACGTGTCCAAGCGTTCCGACCGGCTCGCCAACTATGTCGGTCCCGGCGGGTTCATTGACCTGACCAGCGCCGCGAAAACGATCATCTTCATCACGAAATGGATGGAGGGCGAGAAACTCGCCGTCGAGGCGGGCCGGGTGCGCATTCTTCAACCGGGCAAGACCAAGTTCGTTGATGCGGTGGACGAAATCACCATGAACGGCAATGAGGCGCTGAAGGCGGGCAAGAACGTGTACTACGTCACCAGCCGGGGCGTCTTTCATCTAACGGCGCGGGGCATGGAACTGCTCCGCGTCATGCCCGGCATCGACATCGACGGGGACATCCTCGCCACCACGAAGATGAACATTGTGCTGCCCGATCAGGGCGGCGTGCCGCTTGTGGAGGAATCCATCGTCACTGGAAAAGACTTCCGGCTGTGCCTGGGACAGGGGCTTTGCTGACCCTGCCGCCGGGGCAAAGTCCGTCCGTCCCGTACCGCAGGCGTCCCGCCCGCCCCGGCCCGTGATGATAAGCAAAGGGGCGATGAGGCGAAACAAGGCGGGACGCCTGCGGTACGGGGGTCTATGCCCTGTGCCTGTGTTCAGGACAAACCCCGGGGTTGCCGGGTTGCCGCGTCCAGTCTGTCAGACCCGCACGTCGGAGGCGATGCCGCCAAGTCGACCGCGATGCCGTTCGATGACGGGGTCCACCTCGGCTTCGATGAACTCGACAACCTGTTCGGGCGCGCGGCCCACAAATTCGCGCAGGTCGAGCACTTCGTCGATCTCGGCGCGGGTCATGCCTATTTCGGGATCGTCGGCGAGCCGGTCCAACAGGTCGTTGTCACCGCCCTCTTCCTTGACCTGCGCGGCGGCCGCATGCGAATGGGTGCGGATGGCCTCGTGCAGCGCCTGGCGGTCGCCGCCACGACGCACACCGGCCATGATGATGTTCTCGGTGGCCATGAAGGGCAGTTCG
>CAIXUF010001252.1 GCA_903922535.1 Candidatus Hydrogenedentota bacterium | reverse complement strand
GCCCGTCGCGGCAACGGCGTCAATGCCTGCCTGGATGGTGGTGAAAGCCGCCGCCCACGTGGTGCCGTCCTCGACGCCGGAGCTGTTGGCCGCATCAACGCGAACCACCGTTGCCCCCGCTGCCCGGCAGGTGTTCGCGGTCACCGATTTGTCGCCGTCCATAAGTATGCCGGCGCTGGGGGACGCGCTGGAAATGTCGCCGGTCCATCCGGCAAATGTGGTGTAAACGGAGGACGCGGCGGCAAACAGCGCCACCGTCTCGCCGCGAATAAAGGAATGCAGTCCTTCAGTCGGGATCGTGGCGGCGGATTCGACCGGGGAAACCTGCACCGCCAGCGTGACGATGTCACCGGGGTCCGTGATCCCCTCGTAGGCGCCCATGTCAACGCCCGCACCCTGGGGGCGAGGCTTCCCCAGAATGTCCGTGGCGGGAGCCCCCGCCGAAGTGCCCGTGTCAATGCAGGGGGAACCCGCCAGAAGCCGCAGGATGCCGTCTTCGGCGAACACAAACAGCGGGTCCGCGTCAATATTGCCTGTGCCGGGATATCCGCCCTGAATGTCGCTATAGGAGGCCGTGAGTGCCATGCCGCCGTTATAGCTGTTGTAATCCATCAACGGCGCGGTGTTTCCCCAGACGATGCAGTTGCGCAGTTCAGCCTGCACGCTTCCGCCGTAGAAACTTGCGTGGAAGATCCTCTGGTATCCCGTGTTCACTGTGAAGGTGCAGTTGGTGAACGAGGGTGTGATGGACCCGCCCCTGAAACCGCCAAAGTCAAGCGTGGAGGAGCCTGTGTTTCCTGAGAACACACTGTTCTCCACGCGCGTCTCACAGCGGCCGTAGTTGGCCTCCGAGTCCTGCAGCGCTTTTTCGTTCGCCGTGAATGCGCACCGCGTAATGGTCGGACTGCTCAGACCGTCGCCCCACACAATGGACGCAACGCCCAGGGAGTTTCTGATGAAGGAACAGTTGTCAATCCAGGCCGCCGTCATCTCCCCGCTGAGTGCGCCGCCGAAGACGGCCATGGCACCGTTGCCGTTGCCGACAAAGGAACATCCGGTGATTAGCGGACTTGACGGGCTGCCATTCTCGGTCAGGTTTGCCATGACGGCGACCGACGTGTTGTCCGTGAACACGCAGTTGGCGATGGTCGGGGAAACGCCGGAGTTGTCCACCGCCAGCAAGCCCTCCGCACCGCCGACATCCAAGCTGACAAATGCCTGGAAGATTGGCGCCCACGAACTGTAGGCTCCCAGCCGCATCGGGCCGCTGCCCCGGACTATGGTGAAACCGTCGAGGCGGGCATTGTCCGCACCGTACACACAGGCGGCTGTGTTCTGCCCGTCAATGGTGGTGACATGCGCCTGGCTGTCGCGCTGGTCCCGCTGATCCTCCACGCCGGCAAAGCCGCCATAGAGGTCGCAGAAAGGCTCCATCGCGGCAACCACGGTGCCGGTTGAAACGGTGTAAACGCCCCCGGCAACCCACACCTCGCCCGTCTGGCCGGACGCGACGACGGCTTCGATACCGGACTGGATGGAAGAGAACGCCGTTTGCCAGGCGGTCCCGTCCTCAATTCCGGAGCTGTTGTCCGCACTGACCCTGACAACGACTTGTCCCGGCGCGCGGTAGGTGAAGGCGGCAGGAAGTGTTCCCGATCCGCCCTCCGGGTTGAAGAGCGTGACATCCACTACGCCCGCGGCATGGGCCGGGGTAATGCAGTGTATCGTGCCGCCATAGGTACTGACGGCTGTTGCCTCCACACCGTCAAAAAAGACGCGCATCCCGGACGGCGCAAAGGTGTCGCCGGATACCAGGACCGAAGTGCCGCCGTCCGTCATCCCGGATGTGGGGCTAATGGCCATGGGATGCGGTTGCGGCACGAGGTATTCATACCCATCATACAGCGTGCCGGTCATGTCGCCGGGGCCTATGACGGTGACGTCCACAGATCCCGGGGAATGCGGAGGAGTCTGGCAGTGGATGCGGAAGACGTCCCCACCAAGGCTTTCCAGCCAAACGCCGCCGGCCTCCAAACCGTCAAAGGTGACGCGCGTCTGCCCCAGATTCGTGAACCCGACACCGTCGATAACAACGGCATCGTTGCCATAGGTGTAGCCCCGGTTGGGGGATACAGAGGTTGGCGTGGGCGTGGGCGGGTCAACATAGGTGAAGGCATTGGGCAGGCTACCCATGGCGTCACCGGGGTTGATGACCGCGACATCCACCGTGCCTGCGGTGTGCGCGGGCGTTGTGCAGGTGATATAGAGGTTCGCGGCACTGTGCACCTGCACAAGGGCGGCCTCCACGCCTCCGAAGGTCACCCGTGTTGCGCCATAGGGCATAAAGCCCGCGCCGCCAATCGTCACGGCGGTGCCACCGATGGTCAACCCCTCACTCGGGGAAACCGAAACCGGCACGGGGGGCATCCCGGGCCTGATGGCGGCGTTGAGCTGGGCGGCAATGGTTATGGCAGAGCCCTGCGCGTTGAAGTAATCGTATTCCTGGCGGTTGGTGTAGCCGTCCCCATCCGCATCGCCCTCGGGACCGAGCACCGATGCAAAACCAATGGTGTTTCCCGCAACGCCGCCCAGCGGCGGCTGAATGCCCAACTGGGCCAGCACGCCAAACATCGTGTCAAGGAATTCCACCGTCGTGGGATCGCCTTCCGTCGCGTACCCGGCAAATATGGTTGCCAAACTGCCGGGCATCCAAGGGGCCAGACCGGGGAAAATTGGGCGCAGGTCCATCGTGCTGCCGCCGTTTGGAATATTGGCAAACGCTTTTGTAAACAGCACTTTGAAGAAATTGAAGTTCTCCCTGTACGCCGTCTGTATCTGGTCGTTTGTGACTCCCACGCCGCTCAAGGTGCAGGTGTTGTTCAACACGGCGGCCAGCAGGCCCAGTTCATATTCGCCGTCCGGGATGCCGTTGGGCGTCATCGGAAGCTGTCCGCCCGGGGGATCCAAATTGACCGGCCCGTTAATGTCGTTGCCGCATAAGAACAGGCTCTGATAGGCGAGAATGTCCGTTGAGAACGAAGCAAGCGGGCCCATCGAACAGGACAAGGTGTCAAAGGCGGCGCAGAAGTCCCAGGCGCCGTCCACAGGCCAGCTCGTCACCGGATAGTCATAGGTGGGCGGTACCGGTTCAGGAGTCACAAGAAGCGCAAAGATCGGAATTGACCCGGCGCCGGTGGGTGTCGGCCCCGTGTAGGTTGGCTGCGCGCCATAGGGCATCATCAGCGCGTCAAATGAACTGCCGGTGTAGTTGGAACAGGACGTTGAATCGGACAGGGGCGCATGCGGAACGCCCGGTATGGTCGGTGCCGCGCCCTCGGCAAACTGTGCCATGACGTAAAGGTCCGTCATGACGTTGACATCCTGCCGGGTTGCGCCGGTCCTGCCGTCGCTCCACTGGACAAAGTGCCAGCCGCTGTCCGCCACAGCGATCACCATCGCGCCGCTTGCACCCTCGTCCACCGTCTGCGTGGCCGCGCCCTGGATGGTCCCGTGGTCCCCGGCGGCATAGGTCAGCGTGTGGAAAATCGAGAAATATGCCGTGACCGTGATGTCGCCCGCCACATTCATGTCCGTGCGCGGATTCTGCGTGGAACCGTCGCTCCATTGAACGAAACGGCAGCCGGGGTCGGCCACGGCCTCAACGGGCGTGCCGCTGTCGGGGTACTCCACCGTCTGCGGCGTATCGCCGCTGATAATCCCGTGTTCTCCCGCCATGTACGCCAGGGTGTATGACCGGGTGGAGTAATTCGCCGTTGCCGTCTTGTTGCCGTCCATGACGATGCTGGCGCTTGGGGACGAACCGGAAATGTCGCCGGTCCACCCAGTGAATGATCGTCCTGTGGACGCGTAGGCAAACAGCGGAATATTCTCTCCGCGCACCACAGAATGCACGCCTTCGGAAGGCCTCGTGGTGCCGTAACCGGCCGGGAGAACCCGCACTGTGAGCGTGACGATGTCCTCAGACGCAACCGCCCCCTCATAGGCACCCATGTCAATACCCGCACCCTGGGGTCGGACGGTCCCTCGGATATCCGTGGCGGGCGCGCCCGCCGATGTGCCAGTATCTATGCACGGCGAACCTGCCAGAAGCTGCACACAGGCGCTACCGGCATCCACAAACAGCGGGTCCGCATCAATATTGCCCGTGCCCGTGTATCCACCCTGAATGCAGGAATAGATCACGGACACTGAAAAAGACAAATCATTGTGTATCTCGCCGCCTTGATCACCCCAAAGAATACAGTTCGTCAACGTCGAGGAAGAAGAGCAGTCCCATATCCCGCCGCCGCAGCCAGCCGAGTTGCCCGTGAACGTGCAGTTCGTCAGTATCGGGGAAGAATCGTTGAACAACCCACCGCCGCGGTCCCCGGCCGAGTTGCCAATAAACGTGCAGTTCGTCAAGACTGGGGAAGAGTATGAGAAGTTGATCATCCCAGCACCGGAGTTGGCCGAGTTGCCTTTGAAGGTGCAGTTCGTCAACGTCGGGGAAGAGTAGTAGTTGTTGTACATGCCGCCGCCGCCTTCAATTCCACCCGAGTTGCCCGTGAACATGCAGTTCGTCAATATCGGGGAAGAAGAACTGGTGTTGTACATCCCCCCCCCCCCTATTCCGTTGGCCGAGTTGCCCATGAATATACAGTTCGTCAACGTCGGGGAAGAAGACTCCTCATTGCACATTCCGCCGCCATAGCCAACGGCCGAGTTGCTCATGAATATGCAGTCTTTCACCGGCGGCGAAGCAGCGTAGTTGTACATTCCGGCGCCTGTCCAATAACTGTAGCCCCGGGTAATGGTAAAGCCGTCCAGTACAGCCGCATTGGCGCCAACCACGCATCTGCGCGCGTTTTCCCCGTCAATAACGGTGGCGTCGGCCGACAGGTTGCGCTGATCGCGGACTGTTTCTGTGCCCGCAAACCGGCCATAGAGCCGCACCCCCGATTGCATTGTCACCACGGGATCGGTTGCCGCCGTATAAGTGCCCGCGGCAACCCAGAGTTCACCACCGCCGCTGTTGGCGGCGGCGTCCACCGCGGACTGAATGTCCCGGAAGGCCGTGCCCCAAGTCAGTCCGTCCCAGGATCCATAGGAGTTTCTCGCGTCAACGAAGTAAGTCAACGACTCCACAACGTTCACGGTGCGCGTGACCTCGGCAGCGCTGTTGCCGTTGCCGTCATTCACGTTGTAGCGCACGGTATAGGCGCCGAGCACGGACGTGTTCACCGGGTTGGCGACCGTAATGCGACTTGTCAGCTCGCCCGCGCACGCGTCAACTGCCGTTGCGCCGGGATCGTTGAAGATGCCATTGACCCGCACGCTCATCGTATTCGAACCCAGCAGCGTCAATGTCGGCACTGATGTGTCCATCACGTTGACCGCGCGCGTCGCAGTGGCAACGACACCCGTCACCGGGTCAGCCACAGAATAGATGACCATGCATGCGCCGGGGACGGACGTGTTCACCGGCAGGCCCATGACAATGATGTCCGGGGTCACATCAACGCAGTCGCCGGCCGGGAAGGTCCGGTCGCAGGCGCTGGCGCCGTAATCCATGTATACAGTCCCGCATTCCGCCGTGGCGGGATTCGCACCGAGAATCGTCAGTTCCGGCGGTGGATTGTCGTGAATCTCCAGCGTGTCCTCCACCGTCGCTGAGTTCGGCGCAGGTGTTGCATTGTCCAGCACCGTGTACTTCAGCGTCAGAATCACCGGATAGACCGTCTCAGAATTGAGCAGAACCGGTTCCGCCGCCGAGAAGGGCAGTTGCGCGGCGCCGTTAAAAGCTTCCACTAGGATGTCCGAAATATCGCCGCGGCAGTTGTCGTAAGCGCCCACACCGTCCAGCGCCATGGCAAGCGTGAACGGCGTATCTTTGTACGTTTTCAGATGCCGCGGCACACCGGTGAATACCGGGGCAAGCGTGTCCTGCACGGTGATTGTGCGCACCGCCTGCGGCGCGGCGAAACCGTCGCTGTCCTTCACGTCGAAGTAAACTGTGTACGTGCCGGGCACTTTGTACGGCAACGGCCAGTCGCCGGACACGGTGATGCTGCCGGCAATGTCGCCGTCTTCGGGATCGGTGGCGGAAACGCCCGCCATCAGGTCCGCCTCTGAGATGGCAACGCCACACTCGGAGGTGAGCGCGGTCGGAGTCACGCTGATCGTCGGGGAATACACCACCGCCACCGACGGAGTGCCGGCGAGGCCCGGCACCGCCATGGTCCAGTCCTGACCCGCCTTGATCGTGCCCGCCGCCTGGCCCTGGCCTTCCAACAACCGGGCCAGAGTCATGGTTCCGGCCACAATTGTCCTCACACCCACACCGGTCATGTCCACCGCGCCGGTGTTGCGGACAACCACCTGCGCAAAGCCCGAGAAATTCTTCGATGCGTCGTTCAGAACCTTGCTCTTCACGACGCCGCTTCCGCCTGTCACCGAGGTGAAGTCCGTCTTGTTCCAATAGCTGGCCTTGAGCCAGCCGCAGACCGCGGCAGGACCGGAAATCAATTCCCCCAGTGTTGGAGTGTCCACCTGCTGACCGCTCAGAATCACATAGGGATTGGGACGGTGCAGCACAGCGTCATTGGCCGCCGTGCCCCAAACACAGCGGGGGCCAACGCCACCCGGCTTGTTGGCGTTGTTATAGGTATAGTTGCTGTTGTTGGCAACGAAGGTCAGCATGCCCTTTTGGGTGGGGTCTATGGTGCCGGGACCATTGAGGGCAAGGATGGTGCCGCCTGCGGAGGCAGCCGCGCGAACCATGGTGCCCTGCAGCTTGATCATTCCAGGAAGGCCCGCGCCACCCGTGCCACCCGCGCCGCCGTTGCCGCCCGTGCCGCCGTTGCCGCCCGCGCCGCCACCACCAGATGTGCCGCCCGTGCCGCCGGCGCCGCCGGTTACGCACCCGGTGCTGTCGGACGCTGCGGCCCCCCCCAAGGCGCCGTATTGCTGCACCGTGTTGCCCGGCGCGCCGAACGAGCCAACCGAGCCGGCCGTGCCGGCCGTGCCTGTCGTCTCCGGTGCACCGGCGGAAACATCCACCGTACCTGTAAAGTAATTAATGCCGACCGCACCGAGGATAACGGCGCCACCGCCAGGTGCGCCGTTTCGTCCGCCGCCACCGGCGCCACCCGCACCGCCGTTTCCGCCGTTGCCGCCATGGCCTGCATCAGCCGAGGTGCCGGCGGTTGCGCCCGCACCGCCCGTAGGCGCCGCAGGCCAGGCCGGATAGGCGGGGTAACCCGTGCTTCCTGACATCGACAGGGCTGTGCCGACAACACCCGCAACAGGGTTGTTGTCACAGCCACCGCCACCACCG
>CAIXUF010001251.1 GCA_903922535.1 Candidatus Hydrogenedentota bacterium | reverse complement strand
TCCCCCTTTGAAGGGGGATTAGGGGGATGTCCCCCTCATTTCCAGTACGGATAACAGCAGTGTTCGCGCATGATCTCTTCATCGACTTCCACGCCAAGTCCGGGTCCGCTCGGGGCATGCAGCATCCCGTCCACCGGCAACAGCGGTTCTTTGAGCATGCTCAGTCCCAGGAACTGCGGTCCGTTTAGCGCCGCGGGCCGGTCAAGGCCGTAGGCACCATACAAGATCAGCGAAGCTGCCAGCGACACATCGGGGTCGGTCAATCCGCTGCCCAGGAACAGACGGCCGCCTTCGCGCAGCATTTCGATCTGCCGCCGCGCCGACAACAGCCCGCCGCAACGCGCGGGCTTCATGGCCGCGCCGTCGCAACAACCCAGCGTCAGGTACTCGCGCAACTGTTCGGGCGACACCAGCCCCTCATCCATCACAATGGGCAGGCGCGCCGCGGCGCGGATGCGCTGGTAGCCCGTGATGCAGTGCGGGGGCAGGGGCTGTTCGAGCACCGCCGCGCCGTCCTCCGCCAGTTCCACCACGGCGCGCAGTGCTGTGGCCTCGTCATAGCCGCAGTTGGCGTCGGCCCAGAGGAATCCCTCGGGGGCTAGTTCGCGCACGGCCCGGCAGAGGCGGCGGTCCTTCTCCAGGTTGGGTGCCACCTTGATGTTGAAGTGGCGGTAACCGTCCTCGCGGCCCAGGGCCACCCAGTTGTCCGCATCATCCGGATTGGCCGGGCTTACGGTCCAGCTCAATTCCACGGACTGTCCCTTGGGCCTGTTCCACAACTCTGCGACGTTCTTCTCCGCGATGCGGCCGGCCAGGTCATGAAGCGCCAGATCAACGCCCGCTTTGGTGACGGCCAGCGCGGTGTACGCGGCGTCGGGCAGTTCGGCGTCCATGACGCGGTGGATGTCTTCAATATCGAACGGGTTCTTTCCCACCACCACCGGTTTGAAATACAGCTCCAGCGTGAAGCATGCGCTTTCCAGCGGCTCGCCGCCCCAGCGCGGCGACGGCACACTCTGGCCCCAGCCCACCGTCCCGTCACTGGCGGTGAGTTTCACAAACACGGCCGGACGCCCTATGCCGGAAACGGGGCTCTGGAAAAAGCGGAACGGCATCACGGTCGGATAGCGGACGGGAAAGATCTCCATCCGCTCGACGGTGACTTCGCGGCGATAGTCGGCAAGGCTCGGCTTGTCCATAGACAGGGGGCTACTCCATGGTGTGCTTGATCAACGGGCACATTATAGGGCATCTGGTAGCGGACTAATACTTCAACCAAGGCATTGCTAGCAAGCCGCGGTTTTCTGGATTCGATTCTCCTATTCGGAATGTTCTTGTCGAGACCGTGTTTTGTATGCTCCTTTATCTTCCATAACCAAATAGAGCTGCCCCTCAGCCTCATTCGCGGAATAGCCGGTAGCGGAAACAACAGCCTCGAACTCATGGAGTTTGCCGAGTCTGGCGGCGATAGCGCGAAGTGAAATCCTGCGAAGCGCCTCGGTGGTGACTGGCCGCTTGGAATCCAAAAACACGAGCGATTCCAGAAATTCCTGGCATGCAGACGAATTCAGTAGGTCGCAAAATAACCGTGCCTCACGCTCTGAATTACAGGGAATAAAATAACACGTGTCGTCGAGCATCACCGGACGGCCTTGCACGGGCGGCACGGCGACAAATCGTAAGGATTTGTATAGCCCGGATATCGCAACTTTCCACAATGCAAATGAGTAGTCACCGATTCCGAATAGGCAAAATCGTGGTCGGTTTCTGTAAATCGAACTCTTTCTTGCATCGAGAACATTCGCGTGACGTTCAAGATATTGCCATGTTTTGGGCGAGGTATCCCACAAGAGATTTGTGGCATCTCCCGTTTTCGTCTGAGTGACCAAGACGAAATGGCGCGGTTCAATGCGGTTATTGGCGATATCGGACGATTTCAGCAAAGGAAAAACATGAGCGTCTTCTACAATGACCATTTCGCCGTAACCATTGCGGTAATGTCCGTTTTCCGGCGTCAACTCCATGACCATTGCCGCGTCATGCTTGAGCCCCGAACGCCATAGGTATGGTGATCCGCCATCAATATCTTTATGACGGACATAACCTTGGATATTGGATACAAGATGGCCATCCATGATTCCGAATTCGGTGACGACTTCCTTTGTCGAAAGAGCAGGATATACTCTCGCGGTTTTCTGCTTGCTGGGACAGGCGGACGCATAGAATAGGCAGGCATCCACAGACACGCCGAAGTGGGTCTTGGCGTCAATTGAAAACAGCTTGGCATCCGCCACACCGCCAATGGTTTTCCAGAAATGGAACAACACTTTGCGCGCGGTTATGGTTTTGCACAGCATCGCCATTGCGCCGTGCGGCGGGAGCGACTGGAAGAGCTTGATCAGCATCCACTCGGCAATATCGAAATTGGATTTGCCAGTTTTGGCATCAAATCCGCGTAATCCCTGAAAATTCGTTTTGTCCGGCAGGTTCGCGCTTCCCAGGGAGCCCAATGCGGAATTGGTCACCCAAGGCGGATTGCCAACCACAAGCAGCTTTGCTGCAGGACTGGCGCCGAGAATAGCTTCCCAATCGGCGCTGAAGAAGTCCTGCTCCTTTAGGAGAATATCCTTTCCTGCAAACCGCGCCGATGCCTTGCGGACATACTCGGGATTGACCTCATACCCCTCATATCTTGCTGACGCACCCCACTCCCTATTCGCGGCTTCAAGAAAAGATCCTAAACCCACCGTCGGCTCTACCACCAGATCCGGTGCGCCGAAAAGCGAGAAAACAAGCGCGATCACTTCTTCTGCCAAAGTCACGGGCGTCTGAAAATCGCCAAACTCCTTTTGCGCGGTCATAGACGATCAATTCCCAATACCGCCCCCGCCTCCTGAATGACTCGCTTATATTGAAGCCTCCATTGCAGGGCGTTTGAAATAGTGAGATATCCTATTTCAGGTGGATTGTTCAGGACTTCCTCCGCAAGAGTGTGCATCTGTATTTCGTCAACCGGCAACATCCTTTCCGAAAAGAAAGCAACTATGTCATCAATGTTTCCATCATTGTCAACGATCTTGCGAAGCCCAGATGTCGTTTGAAAATCTGCCGTTTTGGATCTATCAACAAAAACCGTGTGCAAAATGTTCAGCCGCCCCGTTTGGTTGGCATGGCTATCCGTCTTGTCATATACGAAGACCAGCAGATGATATCCCAATCCATAAATCTTTTGTCGTGCCGACCTGAAGGGGCAGGATGACTGGGGTTGTTTGAAACTGGTTGTCTTAAGATCCACTTCCAACTCAGGGAAATCAATCCCTTTGGCAGATGAACCGAAAATATGGTTGTACTTGGTGAGCAAATAGTCCTGAAACTTGTGTTCGAGATAAGTTCCTACAGCCTTCCCATCTGTAACACCGAAAAGGGCCTTTTCGTCATGCCCGGATTCCATCCGTGCAAATAGCGTTGCCTCTTCTTTCAACAGAGCGAGCGTCAAGTCCAATGGCATTTTGCCTGCTCCTTTCTATATTGCGATTCCGTATTCGTTGTTCAGGGTTCCATCATACTATATGTGGTGCCAAGATCATGCAATGGCGGGAAGAGGTCTTCTGCAATCCGCCATCTTGTGAGGAAAAACAGGAGAGAATAGACAACAGGAGGACGTCACCCTGTTCTGGAAGGCACCATCTTCAGGACAGAGAGATGACATACACGTCTGCGCGTCCCGTCTCCGCTGCGCCCCGCTTGGGTCAGTCCCTGTTCTTTCCGGCGGCTGCCTTGACAAACGCGTCGATGTTCTCAGAGTAGACGTTCGGCGGCACGCCGCCCCCGCAGGACAACACGATGCGTCTCTTGCTTTCCAGCGCGTCGAGCAATGACTGAACGCTTGCGGCTACATCCTGGGGCGTGCCCTGCGCCAAAACATCACGCGGCGGGACATTGCCGAGCAAGGTGATGTTGTCACCCACGCGTTTGCGCATTTCGGCGATGGAATGGTCGTGGCTGAAATTGAACATGTTGATGCCCATGGATTCCAGGTGCGGCGCGCACACGATACCGGGCGCATCGTTGTGAAAAAGCCGGACGCGCGCATTGATGGCCGCAAACAGGCGCGTCAGGTAGGGCTTGGCGAATTCCACACAGTCGTCCTCGCCGCAGAAACCGACCATGTCGTCCAGCACGAGAATGCCGTCTATCGTCGGGAACGTGGCCGCCTGAAGCTGAATCCAGTCGACGAGGAAATCCGTGATGGTGCCCAGCAGGGCGTGCGTCTCATCGGGCTGCATCTTCATGCCCGTTAGAAACTCGGAGTTGCCGAGCAGGAATCCCGCGATATTGAGCGGGCCGCGCGTGACGGCAAAGCGGAGGGAATGCCCGGCCGCTTCGATCTGCGGCAGGCAGTGTTCCAGGCGCTTGAGCACAAAGGGGGCGAGTCCGTCTCTTCGCGGGTCCGGTTTCTTTATGCGGGCGGCATCATCGAGGCTGTCGCAGACCTTGTCCGCGAAAGGGAAGTCGTTTTCATGCCAGAGGCATTTTGCGCCGAAGGCGGACGGTTCGGTGCACATGCCGAATTCAGACCAGAATCCGGGCAGAAACATCACCTGCGGCCACTGGTTCACCGCGCGCAGATTGGCCTCCAACCAACGGGTCTCGCTGGTGTAATAGTCGAGGATGGACATGCCCGCCCACCCGGGCAGCCAGGGGCTGTCGATGATAAGGCCGACCGGGGGCGTATCAAACTCCTGGCCGTCGATCACGGCCAGGAGTTCTTCCCATTGCTCGTTGGTCATGACGCAACCCTTCCGAAGGTTCTTTCAACGGTATAAGACGCATTCGTTTTTGGAGTGCTGCGGCCATGCCGCAGCTTTGTCCGACGGGGCCATGCCCCGCCGATCCCGCAGGCATGGCCACCGCACTCAATATTCCGGACAGCCAAAGCGGCGTCGTTGCCGCCGCACTCCATAATTGAGCCGCCGCTCTCCAAGAATTAGTAAACCTTGATGGGCACGGCCGTGCCCTGCTGTTCGGCTGACACATAGGCGCTGTAGATGGTGGAGATGGTGTCCGCGCCGAGCAGGCTGTCGCTTTCCGGGGTATCGCCGCTGGCAAAACAGCCGTAGAAGGCCTCCAACTCCTGCGGATACCCGGTGGACCAGTCCTCATCGGGCGGCATGGCCGTCCAACCCTGCTTGGTGCCGATTTTCTCTACGGTGTAGATGTCTTTGAAGTTGGCGTCCACGGGGTTGTAGGTCTGCATGGCCGTGTTTGGGTTGATATTGCAGAGGGTGCGGTGGTTGTTTGCGCACACATCAAGCCAGTTGTGGATGCCGCCAAGCACGATGTCGGACGCGAACACCGTGGCCAGCGTGCCGTCCTCAAAGGTGACGTGCATCATGGAGAAATCGTCAATGTCGTGGTAGTCGCGGCGGATATGGCCCGCGTCCTGGAAATTGGGCATGCGCGTGAGTGCGGCGGTGCGCGCGGAAACGGTGACGGGGCGGATGGGCTTGCCGTTGCGTGCGCGCCCCTCGACCCGCTTCAGATAGAGCGCGGCCGTCAGTGGATGGCAGCCCTTGCCGATCATTACCCCGCCGCCAGAGAACTTCCACTCGGCGTAAGTGGCATTGTGCGAGCCCGAATGGGCCTCTTCACCGTGAATCCAGAGTATCTGCGCGCCGGTCTTCTCGATGATCTCGCGTTCGCGCTGCACGCTGGGCGCGTAGACCCAGTTCTCCGCATAGCAGATGCGGCCCTTGCTGGCGCGTTCCGCCTCCAGCATGCGCTCCACGCTGGCCAGTCCATACTCCAGCGCCTGCCGCTTGGAGAAGCTGTCTCCGTGGAAGCTTTCCGAACCGTCGCCGCAATAGCCGGTCATCGGCTTTTCGACGATGACATTCTTGTCACGGCGCAGTGCGGCGATGGCAACCTGTTCATGGCCCGCCACGAGCACGCAGCAATGCACCACGTCCACATCATCCAGAAGTGCATCCAGTGAATCGTAGGCACGAATGCCCCGCTCTTGGGCATATTGGCGCGCTTGGTCCATGTCCAGTGCGTGGACGCCCTGCACGTCCACGTTAACGCTGTACACCTTGCGCAACGCCTCCCAGTGGAATCGGGCGCTGAACCCGGCGCCGACGATGCCCGCGCGGATGGTTGGCTTGTTCTTCATGGGTGTTTCTCCTCCTTTGTAAATCAGAGACGCAAGCTTACTTGGCGATTTTATCATGAATTGGCATGCAGACGGACAGTAATGCCGCGCAAGGACTGCGTCTTCCCGAGTCTCGCACCGTTGTCAACCGGGGGTCCGGGTGCGACGTTTTAGTTGGTGAACGCACACAGTTGACTTGACTACCTGACCTGTTTGGGAGCACGGACAACCTACCCTCCTGTCCTCCGCACCGTCCGTGCTCCCCCTTTTTTTGCACCCTTCGTCACGGCCCGGCATAATGGTCGGCGTGGGTACACCTGATCAAAATACCGGCCAGCCTCAAGCGCCTTCCAGGCGAAGGCGCGTCTTGATCTGCGGACGGTGGATGGTGGAGATCGCCGTTCTGGCCCTTCTGGCCGCAGTGGCGGTGTTCCACGGTCGCGAGGCCCTCTCCGCTTGGCGCGGTCCGGCAGGTTCCATCAGCAACGAGTTGTACATCCCCGCCGCAAGCATGGCCGCAGGCAGGGGATTCATTGACATTGTCCCCGACAGCGTGCCCGGGTTCAGGCAATTCATCGATTTCCAGCAGCCCTCGATCGATCCGGAACTGTTGAAGACACAGGGCAAAGAGCAGCCGCTGCACCCGTACCAGGAATACCACCGCTATCTCATCACGGCTCTGGGGTGGGTGTGGACGCTTTTTGGGGTGTCCTGGGAATCGATGAAGATACTTATTGTCATCCTCTTTGCGGTCTGTCTTTGGGAGGTGTACGGTATTTCCCGTCTTGCCATGGGCACTGCCGCCTCGTTGATCGTGGCGCTCGGTTTCGCCCACACGAGCGCGGTGATGACCACGCTGGCGCTGCCGCGTGATTTCAGCAAAGCCCCCTTCATTTTGGGCGCCATACTCCTGCTGGGCTGGATCGTCCGCAAGCCGAGGCGGGGGAGGTGGGTGCTGCTCTTCGGTGGGCTCACCGGCACCCTGCTCGGGTTCGGGCTGGGTTTTCGGCGCGATGCCATGGTCGTGGTGCCCTTCGCGGTCCTGGTCATGCTGCTGGCTCCGATGGCCGCGGGTACCCGGATCAGAGGGCATGCCGCCCGCCTGGCGGCCGTCGCGGTTCTTTCCTGCGCGTTTTGCGCCAGTGGCTGGCCCATACTGAAGGCCTTTCACGACTACGGGTCGCTTGCCCCGCACGACACGGTCATGGGCTTTTCAACCAACGCCGACCGGGAAATGTCGCTGCAACTGGCCTCCTACGAAAAGCTCTGCCTGCTGAACGACGACTATTGCACCATTGTTGCCCATGACGCGTGGCTGCGAAGGCTGATTGTGGACCCGGAACTCTATCGGCAACACCAGTCGGAAAACGGCCAAGACTATGTGAAGAAGAAACAGTATGTCATGGCGATGGCGCTGCACTTTCCGGCGGACATGATTTCGCGGGGTTACGGCGCGACGCTTCGCATTCTGGGCGGAATCTGGGGCGGTGGATTCGGCGCGGCTCCCTCCTCCGAAGGCCGCCCGTTCCCGGTCAGACTGTTCAATGCCTCCGTGGCCGCCCTGTATCAGGCCGTTCCCCACGGCGCATGGTTCGCGCTGATTGCGCTGATTTGCGTGAGTGCGGTGAACTGGCGTCTGGCCACGGCGCTGCTCGCCTTCGTGCTGTTCTTTGGGGGGTATACCTCGGGCCAGTTTTCCTTCCGACACACATTTCATCTTGAGTTCGCGCCGTTCTTCTTCGGTGCGTTCCTGGTGGATCGGGCTGCGCGCATATCCTTTGGGACGGCGCGCAAATGCCTTCGGATGGCGTGCCGCCGCAACGTTGCGGCGTCGGAAATCAAGGCCGGTTTGCGCCTCTTTGGAAGGATGGTGGCGCGCGCCGCCGCGTGGTCCGCGTGCATACTGGCGCTGCTTTGGATTCCCCTTCAGGCGGCGGCCCTGGTGCAGCGCGTTCAGGTTGACCGCATCGCGGACCAGGTCAGGCAGGTCGAAAAGGAACCTGTCGGTCACCGCGAGAGCCGTTGGGACGACCGGGTGCTGCTGATTCCCGATGTTTCCGACGGCTGTGTCGGATGTCAGAATGCGGGCTCGCTTGTCGATTTTCAACCGAGGGCATACGTGGCCGCGTTTGCGGCCGGCCCGGACACGCCGGACGTGGAAATATGCTACGAGGCGGACTTTTTCTCCACGCCCGCGCACATTGTCCTTGGTCCCGGTGCGCCCTGTGAAGTCCTGTACTGTTTCCCCGTATATGACTCCACCATGTGCAACAGTTGGATGCGCTTCTCCGGACTGGCGGTTCCAAAGGAACAGGCCGCCCGTTTCAAGGGCTTTTTCCGCGTCAGCCACCCCGAGGCGCTGGAACTTCCGATTAATCTGGCGGTGCCCGCCGATCCGGACAGGCTGCTCTACCGCCAGCATGCGGTCTGGCCGTGGCACGGTAACACCCCACTGAAGTTGTCGGGCGACGGCAACAAGGAGGAAATGTACCAGGTGCAGGCCAAGGCGAAAGGATGCATGGCGGAAGCCAAATGGTCCGAAGCCCTTGCCCTCTGGGAGTCATTGGCACAGCGCAGGCCCGCCAGCCGCGCGGCCGGCGTGGGCCGCGCAGAGGCGCTGGACCATCTTGAACGGCCCGCGGAGGCGCTGGATCTGTTGACTGCCCTCATCAAAGAGCATCCAGAAGAAGGGCTTGTTTGCCGGCTGGTGGATGAGACCCTTTCCCGGTCCCGCAGCTCGGAAGAAAAGACTGCGGCCTGGCGTGTGCTGGCGGACCGTCTGCCGGAAAATGCCTGCGTGCGGCGTTTTGCCGACGGGGTGCCTGCCGCGCCCGTTTCCCCCGCACTCTAAGTGTGCCCGGATGTTTTTTACCCGCCGCCGCACGCCCCTTTGTCTTTAGTTGCACGTTTCCGGGCGCCTCGGCATAATGGGCGTTGTGGGTGAGACACCGGACAAATCTCAACGAAAGACGACGGACGAAGGCGGCTGCCGACTTCGTCCGTTGGGCCGCATCCTTCTGGAATTGGCGGTGTTGGCCGTTTTGGCGGTCCTGGCGGTGGTGCAGGGGCGCGAAGCGCTTTCCTCGTGGAATGGCCCGGGTGGATCGCTGACGACAGAATTGTACATTCCGGCCATCAGCATGGCGGCCGGCCGCGGATTCACCAACATCGTTCCCGAGAGCGTGCCCGAACTGCGCCGTTTTCTCGATTTTCAGGCGCCAGCCTTTGACACCGCTCTGTTGGACCAGCGCTGCAAGGAACAGCCACTTCATCAGTATCAGGGATACCACCGCTATCTCATCACGGCCGTGGGGTGGGTGTGGAAACTCTTTGGCGTGTCCTGGGAATCGATGAAGATTCTGATCATTCTTCTCTTTGCAGTTTGCCTTTGGGAGGTGTACGGCATCTCCCGACTTGCCATGGGGCGGATTGCCTCGCTGGTTGTTGCGATTGGTTTTGCCTCGGCGAACACGGTGCTTGTTGCGCTGGCCCCGCTGCGCGATTTCAGCAAGGCACCCTTCATTCTGGGTGCCATACTCCTGCTTGGCTGGGTTATCCGCAGGCCGAGGCGGGGGCGCTGGGTGATGCTCTTCGGCATGGCCGCCGGAATCCTGCTGGGGGTCGGCCTTGGTTTCCGCCGCGATGCGATGGTGATCGTTCCCTTTGCCGTGCTGGTGTTTCTGCTGGCCCCGGTGGAGGCAGGGAACCGCCTCAAGCGGCATGCGGCGCGACTGGCGGCGGTGGCGCTTCTGTCCGCAGCGTTTTGCGCCGCCGGTTGGCCCATACTGAAGGCGTTCCACGAGCGAGGGACGCTTGCCGAGCATGACACCATCATGGGATTCTCGACCAACGCGGACCGGGAAATGTCACTGCAGCCGGCCTCCTACGAGAAGCTCTACCTGCTGAACGACCTGTATTGCAGCATGGCCGCCCATGATGCGGGACGGCGCGGCCTGACGGTGACTCCGGAGGAGTATCGGCGGCACTGTACCGAGACCGACTATGACGCCGTGCTGAAGAAGAGGTATGTCGCGGCGGTGGCGTCGCGCTTTCCGGCGGACATGATCTCGCGCTGCTATGCCGCAACCCTTTCCATCTTGGGGGGAATTCAGGGGACGGAGGCAAACAAGACACCGCCAACGGGGAACCAGTGCTTCCTGGCGAAACTCCTGAGATGGTCCTCCGATGCTGTTTCCGGGCCAGTTGCCTATGGTGCCTGGTTTGCGCTGGTTGCGCTGGTTCTCATGAGTGCGGTGAATGAAAGGCTCGCCACACTGACATTGCTCTTTGTACTGTTCTTCGGAGGCTACACCTCCGGTCAGTTCTCCGCCAGGCATGTGTTTCATCTTGCGTTTGCGCCGCTTTTTTTCGGGGCCTTCTTGGCCGACTGGACGCTGCGCATCACTTTCAGGGGATTGTTTGGTCGCCTGTCCCTGGGGGGCGGCAGGGCAGGGCTGCGGACCTTGGGCAGAATGGTCGCGCGCGCCGCAGTGTGGGCGACTTGTGCCTTCATCCTGCTTTACCTTCCCTGGCAGATGGCGGTGCCGGTGCAGAATGCCCAAGTGGACCGCATCGTGGACAAAATAACGCGGGCGGACAAGGAACCGGTGGGATGGCGCGAAAGCCGGTGGGATGACCGGATCCTGTTGAGCCCCGATGTTTCAGATCGGTGCGCCGGGTGCCAGAATGAGGGGCTGCTTGTCGATTTCCAAACGACGGTGTATACGGCCGTGTTCGCCGCCGCTCCTGAGACGCTGGACGTGGAAATTGCGTATGAGGCCCAGTCCGAAGATTTTTCACATCCGGCAACCATTGCCCTTGGTCCGGGCGCGCCCTGCGGGGTGCAATACTGTTTCCCCGTGTTTGAGCCGACCCAGTGCGGCGGCTGGATGCGCTTTGCAGGACTTTCCGTGCCGAAGGAACAGGCCGGGCGTTTCAAGGGCTTCAATCGCATCCGCCATCCGGAGACGCTGGACCTGCCCGTCAACATGGCAATACCTGCTGATTCGGAAAGGCTGCTTTGCCACCAGCACGTGCTCTGGCCATGGTACGGCAGTGTTTCGCCACAATTCGCCAGTGACGGCAACAAGTGGGAGGTCCTGCAGATGCAGGCGCAGGCCAGGGGATGCGCGGTGGAGGGCAAGTGGTCCGATGCCCTTGCCGGATGGGAGGCGTTGGCACAGCGCAGACCTGCCAGCCGCATGGCCGGCGTGGGACGCGCCGAGGCGCTGGATCATCTGGAACGGCCCGCCGAAGCGCTTGACCTGCTGGCGGCCCTGCTAAAAAGCCACCCGGGAGAGGGGCTCGTTTGCAGGCTTGTGGATGAATCCCTCTCCCGATCCCGCAGTCCGGAAGAAAAGACCGTGGCATGGCGTGCCCTGGCGGGGCGTTTGCCGGAGAATCCCTGTGTGCGGGAGTATACAGACCCGCCCGCCGAAATGTCCCCGTCCCCTGCCCACTAACTTTCTGTGGACGGGTTGTCTTCCTCTGCGACAAATTTCGCCAACCATTACCACTTTTTACAGTATTTCCGGTATAATCTGTTCGGTCATTCGTTTTGTCCGTGGGAACGGTGTATAAGGGATGGCTTTTTGCGGGCAAGCCTTTGGAGTATGGGATGAAACACGCTGCTCAGAATAGCGGATGCATCAGGGAGACATGAATATGTTCGTGTTCTTCTGTGGAGTTGTCGTTCTGTCGTTGTTGGCCCAGGTTTGCGCGGCTGCGATGGCTTTGCGTTATCTTTTGCAGACCAATCGCCGCGTTGCGTGGGGGCTTATGGCGATTTCCGGCGGTCTGATGTGTGTGCGCCGCGTTGTGGTGCTCTATACGGTTCTAAGTGAGGGGGCCGAACATGTCAGCGCGGTTTCCGAATACTTGGGGCTGTTCATTTCGATGGCCATGGCCGCCGGTTTTTGGGGGATGCGCAATCATTTTCGGAGCGTCGACTCGGCCAACCGGGCGTTGGATGAGTCCTTGACGCGGGAAAAGGCCCGTGCCGCAGAACTTGAAGCGGTGATGCAGACGGTGCCCGCCATTGTTTGGGTGGCGGGGGACATAGGACGGCCCTCTTTCCGGGCCAACCGCGCGGCGCAGGATTTCCTGGCACAGGCGGGCACGTCCGAAGAGATGCGCGTTTACAAGGACGGGGTTGAACTGCCCACCTTTGCCCAGCCCATGCACCGCGCGGCCAGTGAGGGGATTGCCATTACGGATTTCGAGGCGGAAGTGGCCATGAAGGACGGGCAAACCCGAACCCTGTTCGGAAACGCCTCGCCGCTGCATGACGCGGAAGGCCGGATCTCGGGCGCCGTGGGCGCCTTTTTGGACATCACGGAACGTCGCCGCACGCAGGAAGCCCTGCGAGGAAGCGAGGAGCGGTTTCGCCTGCTGGCGAAGAACATTCCGGGGACCATCTATCTTTGCCACAATGATGCGGACTACACGATGGTTTACCTGAACGATGAGGTGGAACGGCTGACCGGGTATGCCGCGTTGGATTTCACAGAGAAGCGGGTGGCATACGGGCAATTTATACATTCCGAGGACCGGCAGAAGGTGGCGGAAACGATCGGGCACGCGCTCAGCGTGGGCAAGGCGTTCCATCTGTCCTACCGCATTCTTCACCGGTCCGGCGAGTGGCGCTGGGTCCAGGAGGTTGGTTGCGCGTTTCCATTTGGCGAAGCCCCGCTGCTGGAGGGGTTCATCCAGGATGTCACCGCAAAACACCAGGCCGAGGAGGAGCGCAGGGAACTGGACAACCGCATCCGCGAAACGCAGAAGCTGGAGAGCCTCGGCGTGCTCGCGGGCGGCGTGGCCCACGACTTCAACAACCTCCTTCTGGCCATCATAGGCAATGCGGATCTGGCCCGCATGTCCCTGCCGCGCACCAGTCCCGTCCGTGACCATCTGACGGACATCGAGTCCGCGGCACGGCGCGCGGCCGACCTGTGCAAGCAGATGCTTGCCTATTCGGGCCGGGGCAAGTTCATGCCCGAACGGCTGTCCCTCAACGAGGTCATCCAAAACATGCTGCCCATGCTCGAGGTGTCCATATCCAAGCGGGTGGCGCTGCGCACGCAACTGGCGCGGGACCTGCCCCCCATTGAGGCGGACACGGGCCAGATGCGGCAGTTGATGATGAATCTTGCGGTGAACGCCTCGGAGGCCATTGGCGAAAACTACGGTGTGGTGACCCTGGCGACCGGCCTGCGCGACTGCGATGAGCGGTATTTCAAGGCCAGCTATCTCAGCGACAAGCTCACTCCCGGAACCTACGTGTATTTGGAGGTGACCGACACCGGATGCGGCATGGATGACGCGACCCGCGAGCGCATTTTTGAGCCCTTTTTCACAACCAAGTTTACCGGGCGCGGGCTGGGCATGCCCGCCGTGCTGGGAATAGTGCGGGGGCACAACGGCGCAATCAAGGTGTACAGCGAGCCGGACAAGGGCACCACGTTTCTCGTGCTGTTTCCCGCCTTGGAGCCCCATCCCGGCAATGGACTCTCCGGGGGGGAAGAGGAGGAGCAGGCTGTCTGGAAGGGCTCCGGCACCGTGCTGCTTGCGGACGATGAGGACTCGGTGCGTTCCGTCGGCAAGCGCATGCTTGCCCGCACCGGATTTGAGGTGCTGCTTGCCCGCGACGGAAACGAGGCGCTTGACCTGTTTCGGCAGCATGCCGGTGAAATCGTCTGCGTCATACTGGATGTGACGATGCCCGGCATGGGCGGCGAGGAGTGCTGCAGCAGGATGCGGGAACTGCGCGCCGACATTCCCGTCGTTCTTTCCAGCGGCTACACGGAACTGGGCATCAGAGAACGTTTCATTGGACAGGCGCCCGTCGGATTCATCCAGAAACCCTATGTGCTGGGCAATCTTGTCGAGGTGCTGCGCAAAACGCTGGGTGAATAGCCTTAGCCGCCCGCGCTGTCCTCGCCCGGACCGGGCATCTCAAGCCCAAAAAGCACGCCCAGTTCCAAATCGCGGCGCAGCCGTGCCCTTCGCGAGGGATCCAGGCGATCGGCAATGAACCGCGCCGGGTTGCCCGCCCAGAACTCCCCGGGTGGAATGTCCCGCGTGACCACGCTTGCCGGTCCCACGACCGCCCCGTCGCCGACGGTCACCCCTGGCATCACATAGGCCCGCGCGCCGACATGACACTTTGCGCCGATGATGATGGGCTTGGTGATGTGCGGGGTCAGCCGCCAGTGCACGTCGGTGCCCTGAAACAGATGGTTCGTGTCGCGCAGCACGCAGTAGGGGCCAATGTACGACTGCGGGCCAACGTCGATGCGGCTGTTGGCGAGCATCATGGCGTAGTCGTCCACCTCCACGCCGTCACCGAGGGTGATGGCGCCGTCCTTATGCGTGCGGAAAAGCAGGTTGTTCCCCAGAACGCATTCCGTGCCCAGTTCAACATGCCCTTTGACCTCCACGCTGCCGCCCCGGAACCGGCAGCGGGGACCAACCCGGTCAAACATGCGGCCAACCCGCCATTGAACCCACCATGCAAAGCCCATACGATTCCTCTCTTCCTGACCCAGGGTGCCCGACCACGGATCGCCGACAGGGAATTGTAGGCATACAGCACGGGGAGGGGCAATATTTGCCCGGCGACACGGGTAGCCGGATGTATACACGCCTTGATCGGGACAGAAGATAGCGGGATGGACCTTGTTTTTCGCGGGATTTCGGGGCTGGATGGCCGTGGGGCCATTTTTGCTTTTTGGACTGGTTCTCGGGACGGGGCACAGGATTCAAGGGTTATACCACCATATATTGGGGGTAGGAAGATTTTGCTTGCACATATCTTGTTGTCATGCTATTATCCTGTCAAGATATGGTACATTGACCGCTTAGGAACTCAATATATAGTAGTCGGATGACCGCATAGAACGGTTGAAAACAGGTAGCGAATGCATCGACAAGGACACGAAAGCGAGGTCGAAGCGAGGTACGGCGTCTCAGAAATCACTGGGGAAACACAATGATTCGCAAAACCGTGCTGGTTTATGTTCCTGGTTGGCCGTTGCGATGGGAGTCTTTTCTGCCCAAAGCTGCCCTCGCGCAGCTTGCGGCCCGTGAGATTTCCCTGGGACACGATGCACAGGTCCTCGACTATGGCATTCCGGCCAGTTTGGCGCGTTTCAGCGAGGACCTCGACGCGCATGCACAGCAGATGAATCGGTCTGCGGGAGGCGGACGTTTGGCTTGGTTTCGCGCGCGAAACACTCGCGGCAGGTTGATGGCGGTGCACGGCAAATGGCACCGTGATTTGGCCGGGCAGATTGCCGAAAGCCGTGCGGGGAAGGTCATCTACCTTGCCGACACACGGGACGACTACCGGGAGGCCCGGGCTGTGGCCGCGTTGGTGGCCAGCCTAAGCCCCGGTGCCCTGCAAATGGTCTGCGGGGCGCATGCCGAGGGCCATGAGCGGCATGTCGCAGGCGGAGAGAGCGTTTTTGAGGGGGTGGAGCAGGTTGGTGCGCCCGGCCCCGAATCCCCCCTGCCGGCATACGAGCCCGCAGTCTATCCGTCCCTTTATGCGGGTGGAAAACTGCACCAATTCACCGTGTCCGGCAACACCAAACGTATGGTTGCGGAAATCAACCACTGCCAACGGCTGGTGCCGGCCAAGACTTTTCATGTTGACGACAGGGGTGGCCTCAACGCGGCCCGCGATCTGGCCTCCGAGGTGATGGGGGGGCGGCTGGACATTTGGTACAGTCGGCGGTTGCGTCCCGGCCATGGGGCGGAGGGGATAGCCTCATTGCTGGAGGCTTCGGGATGCCGTTGTGTGGATTTCCCCCTGATGTCCGGCAGCCAGCGGCTTATTGAGGATTTCTTCGGCATGACCCACGGGGTGAGCCCGTCGCGCGCCTCGTTGCGCGCATGCCGGTCGGTGGGCATATTTGCGTCGCTCGAAGTGGTTTACCCCTGCCCTTGGGATGATCACCACACCCGCGCGGAAACGCTGCTGTTCATCGATCAGACGCTGCCCGACGCCGTCAAGGCGGACTTTCCCGAACTGCGCCACGGCGTACGCTGGACCGACGCGCCGGAAGAGTTTGGTTTTCAGATTGCCCCGGGCGGAGTGGCCCGATGGGCTGTCGCGTGCGATGCGCCGCAGTTCCTTCCCGCCCCGTCTACCCGGCCCTACCGGATGGGGGGGGGGCGCAGGGAAGATGCGGACCGGGATTCTCTGCTTGCCGAGGCCAGGGCGCGCGGCGCGGTGCCGGACATGACGGCCCAAGAGGCGCTTGTCGCCAAGGTGGCCGGATGGGAGGGTCGCGAACAGGCCTGGAAGCGCAATTTCGACAGGGCGCTTGCCACGGGCGATTTCGCGGGCCTTTCCGATTATATTAAGGCATTCAACCGGCATGCGGGCCGCAGCGCGCGCAAGTCTGCAACCGCAGAGTGGGAGCCCATGGGGCTGGCCGCCGTGGCGAACTGAGTTCTTCCACGGGAGGAATGGGAATCATGGGCGGCGAAGGCAGGGGGGGCAGGGTGACTGTCAGGGGGGGGGGCTGATCAGCCGGATTCTTTCTGGAATCGGCACAGGTATTCGGCGAGCGCGCGGAACATCCATGCGGCACCCCAGCGGGGAAAGCTGATGCGGGATAGGTGCAGCGGATAGCGCCGGTGCCAGGGGGCGCTGTTGTGCGGGTTGCGCAGGAACTGATGGGGCCAGCGCATCGCGTTGAGGGCCAGTTTCCGGCAGCCTCCGAAACGCTCGGACAGCATCGACAGGCACAGCAGCGCCTCCGCGCAGGCGTGAATGTCCACCGGGTAACGGCCGTATTCGTTGATGGGCATCCCGGAAGCTTCGATGAGCCTGGTGCGGTAGAAACGGAATCCGCGCTCCAGCGCTTCTGCCGGAACACTGCCGGGCAGCGCCTTCTCGATACCGTGCAGCGAACGCAGCACGAAACCGGTATGGTGATGGTCCACCAGCGCCAACAGACCGGCTTCATACGGATCCCCCTCGGCATGATATCCATAGGGCCATGCGCCGTCTTCGCGCTGCGCCCGCAGGGTAAAGGCCAACGCGGGCATTGCCGGGGCAAGGCATTCCTCCATTCCCGCGCGTTGCGCGGCGCGAACAAGGTGCTCGGCCACCAGCAGGTTTGCATTGTGCACGCGGCGCCGGTCGCCCGGCGTGTAGCCAAAACAGTGGGTTTCATCGGGACCGTCGAGCCGGGGGAGGTCGGTCATCATGAATTTGGCGATGGCCCGGACAGACTCCAGATGTTGGTCGTCACCGATGACTTCATGGGCGAGGCCGAAGGCCTCGCCTGCGATGGCGGAGATTACGGCCACCGGCGTGCCCGGCGGCGTGTCCAGGCCCTGTCCGGTCACGGCAAAGGGGTAGCCCCAGCACAGGCCCGCGAACCCGGTTGACGGATGTTCCAACAGCCAGTCCAGATTTTCGCGGGCCTTGTCCAGCCAAGAGCTGTCCTGAGTTGCCTGGAAGAGGCGCAACCCGCCCAATGCGAGCAGCGCATGGGTCTTGGGATTGTCCGTGGGGGCGACGCGCAGCAGCCGCCTGGAGGCATGGGGAAAGAGGTCGCAGACCAGTGTGGCGCAGCGGCGCGGCACTTTGTATGGTTGCAGGCGGCGCAGGATCGGATGGGCCTTGATGTCGAAGGGATCGGGACCGACGGTGCCGTGCTGTTCAAACCAGGCGTCGATCTGGCAGATCCATTCCTGGGCCAGGGCGATGGCGGGATCATTGCACAGGGTTATGCGCATGGCGGTTGGGGCTCCTGATCTTGGGCGACCGCCTCCATGACGGCGCGGAAACGGGGCATGTGGGCGTCGAAGGAGTAGCGTTGCGCGACGCGGTCACGCGCGGCGCGGCCCATGCGCTCGCGCAGGGTGACGTCGTCAACCAACTGCTGAAGCGCATTGCGCCATTCTTCGGTGGTCGCGGCGCAAAAGCCGCTGACGCCCTGCTCGACCACATCGGCATTCATGCCGACGGGAGACAGCACGACCGGGGTGCCGACCCCCATGAACTGCAGCGCCTTGAACGCGCATTTGCCCCGCGCGCGGGGCGTGTCAACCAGGGGCATCAGGCCGATGTCGGCTTCCTGCAGCACCGCAATTTCGTTTTCCGGGGTCCACGGCACATTGCGGGTGGGCACGCCGCCGGGGTGGTATTCGCCGTCGCTGACGACCAGCAGTTCAATTCTGCGGGTGCCGGACAGTTCGCGCACGGCTTCCTGCACCGCGTCGAGGTAGCCGAGATTGTCCCGGATGCCCGTCCAGCCCAGGATGACGGGCGCGTCCGGTGCCTTGTCACCGTAGCCTTTCAGGGTATGGCGGTCCATGTCGATGCAGGTGGGAATGATGGTGACACCGCACCCGCCGCATCCGCGCAGATAGTTGGCAATGGTGCTGTTTCCCGCGATGGCGTGCCGGGCGATGCGGGTCATCTTGCGCGCCCAGCCATAGTCGACCGCGCCCAGGAAGGGGCTGCGCACGAAGGCGGGCGGCTCCCACATGGCATCGTCCACGTCAAACAGGATGCGCGGGTTGAGCCAACCTGTCAGGCGTTCGAGCAGGGGAGGGCCATAGGGAAAGAGAGGTCCCTTGATAAAGACGGCGTCCGCGGAGAAAACGTGGCGCAACTGGGCAAGACGGGTGAGCAGCACCGCAAGCAGGTAGAGCACCTTCAGGGGACGGGGCCGGTTGGCGTACAGGGCACGCCACAATCCCACCGAGGAGGGCAGGCACAGGGTGCACTCATGCCCTTCACCGCGCAGGCGCTCGGCGAATTTCACGGCACGATAACGCACGCCGGCGTTGCGCACCGTCTCATTGCCGAAAAACACAAAATGCATGCGTCTGCTTTCGGCCGGTTCGGGGCGTTTTTATCACTTTTGGGGCGAACCGGCAGTTGCAAGCCATTGATCCAAATTCCGTTACGTGCTAAAGTATACGGTCAACAATTTACCGTACCCGGACCGCACGAGGCGAACATGTTCGAAGCATTCTATGGGTTGCGCGAGAAACCGTTCAATCTTACGCCCGACCCAAAATTCCTGTATCTGAGCGAAAAGCACAAAGAGGCTTTCGCCCATCTGATGTACGGCATCAAGAACCGCAGCGGTTTTGTCATGCTTACCGGGGAAATCGGCACGGGCAAGACGACCATCTGCCGCAACCTGCTGAGCCAGTTGGACTCGGACACCGAACTGGCGTTCATCTTCAACCCGTTTCTCAGCCCCATTGAACTGCTGCGCAAGATCAACTCCGAATTCGGCATTGACACCCGGGCGGACAACCTGCTTGGGCTTACGGAAGAGCTGAACATTCACCTGCTCAACGCGGCCGCGCGGGGCAAGAACTGCGTGCTGGTCATTGACGAGGCGCAAAACCTCGATGTGAAGGTGCTGGAGCAGATCCGGTTGCTGTCCAATCTGGAGACGGAATCGAGCAAGCTGATCCAGATCATCCTGATCGGCCAGCCCGAACTGGGCGAGAAGCTTGCCCTGCACGAACTGCGCCAGTTGAACCAGCGCATCACGGCCCGCTATCACCTCAAGCCGCTGAACGCGGTGGAGACGCTCCAGTATGTGGCCTACCGCATCCACGTGGCGGGCGGCCGCAAGACGGTGAATTTCTCCAAGGGCGCCATCAAGCAGGTGTACCGTCTTTCGGGCGGCACACCGCGCATGGTCAACGCGATCTGCGACCGGGCGCTGCTGATCGGCTACACCCGCGAGGAGCACATGATCACGGCGGCCATCGTGCGCCAGGCGGCGCGGGAAATCAAGGGCGAGAAGGTGGTGGTCCGCCGGCCGCGCGAGGG
>CAIXUF010001250.1 GCA_903922535.1 Candidatus Hydrogenedentota bacterium | reverse complement strand
GAGATCCGCGACAATGTGCGCATGGTGCCGACCAGCGGCCGCTACAAGGTGTACATCATCGACGAGGTGCACCAGTTGTCGACCGGCGCTTTTAACGCGCTGCTCAAGACCCTGGAAGAACCGCCGTCACACGCGATCTTCATCCTGGCCACCACCGAGGCGCACAAGATACCCGCGACCATCGTCTCGCGCTGCCAGCGCTACGATTTCCGGCGGGTGACCATTGGCGACATCGTGGTGCTGCTGCGCCGCATTCTGGACCGCGAGGGCATGCGCGCCACCGACGAGGCGCTCTACGCCATCGCCCGCGCCGCCGAGGGCGGCGTGCGCGACGCGGAAAGCGTGCTGGACGAACTCATCACCTACTGCGACGGGGAAATCACCTTCCAGGCCGTGTTTGAAGTGCTGGGCCTGGTGGACTGGCGGGTGCTGCACGGCCTGTGCGATGCCATGACGGCGGGCGATGTGGCCCGCCAGCTCATCCTCGTCGAGGAGGTCGTGGCGGCGGGCAAGGATCTGTCCCAGTTTGTCGAGGAGATCCTGCGCTATTTCCGCAATCTGCTTGTGTGCAAGGCGGGTGCGGACGCGGAACTGCTGCGGCTGCCGCCCGAGGAAATCGCCGAAATGCGGGGCCGCGCGAACAAATTCATGACCGTCAAGCTCATCCGCCTTGTGGAGCAGTTCGCCATGCTCACCAACGGCTATGACTCCCAGCTTGCCCAGCGCACCGCGCTGGAGGCGCTGCTGATCAGGCTGGCCAAGGTCGATGTCGAGGTCTCGCTCGACAGCATCATGGAGAAACTCATCCTGCTCGGCGCGGGCGGCATTGTCCCGGGAGGCGGCGCCTCAGCCGCCCCGGTGCCGGTCCCACGGCCCGGTCCAAACCCTCCTGAGGCCGGGCCGACCGAATCAGCGTCAACGGTCCCGGCGTCTCCCAGGCGCAGCGAGCCCCCCCCTCCCGCACCCCAAGTGTCCGCGGCCATACCGCCCCCCACCGGCGGCAACCCCGTCGTGGAGACCGTGAATACCGCCGAAAAGGAACGTGCCAAGGCTGCCGACCTGCTGCGCGAAAACCCCGGTCTGGCGGTGGTCATGGAAGTGTTCCGCGGAACCATCGTGCGCGTGGGGGCGGAGGAAGCCGTCCCGGCGGGGCCGGAAGCGGTGGTGGAGATTCGCCCGCCGGACATGGAAAGCACGCTGTACGACGGCGACTTGGAAGAGTCTGACGCCCCCATGGAGTAATTGCCCAAGACGGCTGCCGGGATGGTCCCGTCTTCGCGGAAATGGCGGACGCCCGCGGGAGCGTCAAGATTTCTTGCCGAATCCGAAAAGCCAGTTCTGACTGGCTGCCTGTTCTTTGGGTTCGCCTCCGGAAACCGGCGCCGCGAGGGAAGGGGCCTCCGTATTGCCGGCCGGAGGCATTCTCAGGCCAAGATCGGCAAGCGGGTCTGTTTTCGGCAAATCGGGCTCGGAGGCGACCTTTTCAATGCGCGCCTTGATGAGCCGTGCCTTGGCGTGTTCATGTCTGGCAATCAACCCGTCGCACAGGTCCAGCGCCTCGTCGGTCCGGCCGAGCATTTCGCAGCACACGGCCATGGCATACAGCACATTTTTGGTCTCAGGCCGTTCCCTGTCAATTTCACGCAGAATGTGCAACGAGTCCCCAAAGCGTCCGACGCGAATCAACTGAATGGCCTGACGATACTGAAGGTATAGTTCGTTGTTCTTCACAGGACAGCATCTCCAATTCACCGCAACCTGACTGAAGTATACCCGAGGATGCCGTGCGAACCAATCCGGTGGTGCGACAAGCGCACGTTTATTTTGTCCGCACTTCTTCCACCAGACGGGGGAGGGTCGTTCCTGCGGGCCCCTGCAGGAAGATGTCGGTGATGGTCCGGGTGAACTGGGTGGGCTCGGTGTTGCATTCAATGATGAATGCGCCGTTCTCCTTGGCAATGTAGGGGAGTCCCGCCGCCGGATAGACCGTGGCGGAGGTGCCGACAATAATCATGACGCCGCAGTTGCGGGCAAGCGAATCGGCAAGATGAAGGGCTGTCTCGGGAATGAGTTCGCCAAAGAGGACCACATCGGGCTTCATATAGCCGCCGCACTCGCAGCGCGGCGCGCCCAGCGAACGGTGGCCCAGGTCCATGGGACGGCGGCGATGGCAGGCGGGACAATACAGCGTGTCGGCGCTGCCGTGGTATTCAATCACCGAAGTGTTTCCGGCCTCACGGTGCAGTGCGTCGATGTTCTGGGTGACCACCACGCTCAGCCGCCCCAATTCCTCCAGTTCAGCCAGTGCATAGTGGCCTGGGTTGGGCTGGACGTCCTGCAGCGATTCCGCCAGTTCATACCACAATTCCCAAACCTTGTCCGGGTCGTCGTAGAATGCCTCAATCGTGGCGTATTCCTGCGGGGGGTACTTCGACCAAAGCCCGCCGGGACTGCGAAAATCGGGGATGCCGCTCTCGACCGAAATGCCCGCGCCGGTGACCGCCACGACACGGTCGGCACCGCGTATGGCGTCCGCGGCGGCGGTGTAGGCCTCTTCTTCGGCGAACAATCCGCCGGTCATGTCATGCCGGTTCATTCCGCCGGACTCATGCCGGCCGAATGGCGTCGAGACCGCCCATGTAGGGGCGCAGCACCTCGGGCACCACGATGGTTCCGTCCGCGCGCTGCCCGTTCTCGAGAATGGCCACGGCCGTGCGGCCGACGGCAAGTCCGGACCCGTTCAGCGTGTGGACGAACTCGGGCTTCTTGTCGCGACGGAACCGGATGTTTGCCCGCCGCGCCTGGAAATCGAGGAAATTCGAGCAGGAGCTGATTTCGCGGTAGGCGTTCTGGGCGGGAAGCCAGACCTCGATGTCATAAGTCTTGGCGGAGGAGAACCCGAGGTCGCCCGTGCACAGCGTGACCACGCGGTAGGGCAGGCCCAGCCGCTGGAGGATCTCTTCGGCATTGCGCGTAAGCTTCTCCAGTTCGTCCCAGGAGTCCTCGGGCCGGGTGAATTTGACCATCTCCACCTTGTTGAACTGGTGCTGGCGGATCATGCCGCGGGTGTCCTTGCCATAGGAACCGGCCTCGCTGCGGAAACAGGGCGTGTAGGCCGTGTACAGCAGGGGCAGCAGCGCGTCGTCAAGAATCTCGTCGCGGTGGATGTTGGTGACGGGCACCTCGGCCGTGGGAATGAGCCAGTAGTCGGTGTCCTGCACCTTGAACAGATCGGCGGAAAATTTCGGAAGCTGGCCGGTGCCGCGCATGGAGTCGGAATTGACCATGAGCGGCGGGAAAATTTCGGTGTAGCCGTGCTCGCGGGTGTGGATGTCGAGCATGAAATTGATGAGCGCCCGTTCGAGCAGCGCCCCGGTCCCCTTCATGATGGTGAAGCGCGCCCCGGCAATCTTGGCGGCGCGCTCGAAGTCCACAATGCCGAGCGCCTCCACAAGTTCAACGTGGTCGCGGGGGGTGAAGTCGAATATTGGAATGTCGCCCCACACGCGCTCCACCCGGTTTTCGGAGTCATCGGCCCCTTCGGGCACGGACGCATCGGGGCAGTTCGGCATGGTGAGCAGGAATTCCTGCAACTGCTCGTCGGCGATGCGGACCAGATCCTCCAGTTCGGCGATGCGTGTCTTGACCGACCGCAACGCCTCAATCGCCTCGGAGGCATCCTCTTTGGCGCGTTTTTTTGCGGCGATTTCCTCGCTGGCGCGGTTCTGCGCGGCCCGCAACTGCTCCATTTCGAAGATGAGCGCGCGCCGCCGTCCATCCACCTCGAACACGGGCTCTAGGTCTATTTTGGCGCGCCGGCGGCGCATGGCCCCGCGCACGCTCTCGGGATCGTTTCTGACCATTCGGATGTCAAACATGTTTTCAGTCCTGTCTTCAGTGAATCACCGGTTGCCCAGCAGGGCAAGCAGGCGGTCAAGCTCATCAAGGCTGGCGTATTCGATTTCAATGCGGCCACGGCCGTTGTCGCCGGAGCGCAGCTCCACTTTCGTGCCCAGGCGGCGCCGCAGGTTGTCCTCTATCTCGACCACGTTCGGGTCCTTCTCCGGTGCTTTCTTGGCGGCGGCGCCCCGGCCGGCCCGATCGGCCCGCGCCGCGGCGATTTGCTCCACCTGCCGCACCGACAACCCCTCGGCGATGGCCTTGCGCGCGACGGCGGCCTGTTCCGACGGCGACGGCAGCGCCAGGAGAGCGCGCGCGTGGCCCATGCTCAGCGATCCGTCGGCCACCTGCTCCTGCACCACGTCGGGCAGTTGCAGCAGGCGCAGGGTGTTGGTCACGGTGGCCCGTTTCTTGCCCACCTCGTCGGCGAGCTGTTCCTGGGTCCAGCCGAATTCGGCGATGAGTTCCTGGTAGGCCTGCGCCACCTCGATCGCGTTGAGGTCCTCGCGCTGGATGTTTTCGATGAGCCCCAGCCGGAGCATGTCGCGGTCGGAGACGTCGCGGCAGACGGCGGGAATCGCGCGCTGGTCGGCCAGCACGCTCGCGCGGCAGCGCCGCTCGCCGCTGACCAGTTCATACTTCTCGCCCGCGCGGCGGACGATGATGGGCTCCTGCAGGCCGTCGCGCCGGATGGAGTCCGCCAGTTCGGCCAGGGCGGCTTCGTCAAAATGGCGGCGGGGCTGTTTGGGGTTGGGCAGCACCTCGGCCGGATCAATCAGCACCAGCATGGAACCGTCGGCCAGCGCCTGCGGTTCCGCGCTTGTCTGCGGCGCCTCGGAACGCTGCGCGGTCGGCGCCGCGGGCTGGAATGCGGCGCTGTTGCCCGACAGCAGCGCGCCGAGTCCCCTGCCAAGTTTCTTCTTTTGGTCAGCCACGGGCGATCACCTCGCGCGCCAGGGCCATGTAGGCTTGGGCCCCGGTGGATTTGAGATCGTAATAGATAATCGGCTGTCCGAAACTGGGCGCCTCGCTGAGGCTCACGTTTCGGGGAATGACGGTTTCGAAAACCTTCTCGCCCAGGTGGGCACGCACGTCGTCGACCACCTGCCTGGAGAGGTTCGTGTGCTGGTACATCGTCAGCACGACCCCCGTGACCGCGAGGGTGGGGTTGAAATGGCCGCGCACCAGCACCACGGTGTTGAGCAGTTCCGCCAGCCCCTCCAGCGCGTAATACTCGCATTGGAGCGTGATGATAACGGCGTCGGCCGCGGCCAGACTGTTCAGCGTCAGCAGCCCAAGCGACGGCGGGCAGTCTATGAAGATGAAGTCGTAGGCTTCGCGCAGGGGCGCAAGCGCCTCGCGCAGGCGGAATTCGCGGCCTTCCGCCTCGACCAGTTCCACCTCGGCGCCGACCAGGTCGCGGGTTGACGCCAGCAGCCACAGGTTTGGCGTGTCCGTCGGCAGCACCGCCTCCACGGCGGGCGTGCCGTTGACCAGTGCGTCATAGACGGTGTGCTCCGCGGCGGACTTGTCAATGCCCACCCCCTGCGAGGCGTTGCCCTGCGGGTCGAGGTCGACCAGCAGCACCCGCTTGTCCGCCGCGGCCAGGCAGGCGGCAAGATTCACGGCGGTGGTGGTCTTTCCAACACCGCCCTTCTGGTTCGCTATCGCAATGACACGGCTCATGATTGGTCCAATAATGAAAACATCCGGGGGAATCCGCACAGAACGTCTATGATACGGCGGTCCTGGCGGGGTTGTCAAAGACTGGTTGGCGCTTGTGGTTGGCGCTTTGCTGGCAGGTGCGATTCTGGACAGATGGACCCGACTGCGTTCAGAACGGGATCGTTCCGTTGTCCTGCAGGGCGAAGCAGTCCGCGTCGAATTTTCTGGCTCCTTCAAGTCGGCTGCGCAGGTATTCCAACTTGGGGTTCAACACGAGCGCGCGTTCATACGCGCCGGCGGCGTCATTCCAAGCCCCTGCATCCGCAAGGGCATTGGCCGCAAGCTCGCAGAGATGCCAGTCTCCCGGGTCAAGAAGTTGGCATGCGGCCAGAACCTCTTTTGCCCCGTCAACATCACCCGTAGCTTCGCGGGCGGAGCCGCAAAGCGCGGCCACAAGCGCGTTGCCAGGGTTGTCCTTCCATGCCTTTTCCCAGATCTTCCGACGTTCGGAAAGGACGCTTTTGGACAGGGCTTCTTCCAAACGCAGAACCGGCTGTTTGTTCTGCGCATTAAGGGGGATTGCTTCCAAGTAGGTGTCCACCGCGCCCGGCAGGTCTCCCGCGGCTTCCAGCCGCCCGGCCCTGTCGTCAAGAAGGCCCTGGAGCTTGAAACCGTAATAGAGGTTGCCCGGCATGATTTGAAGCAGTTGGCGCAGCACAAACAGGTGCTTTTCGGGATCGCCCTCCCCCAAACAGCGCTCGTAGGCCATCCACACTTGGTCGGAGGGCGTCTTTTCGGCGATTCTCCCCCACACGGCGGGGGCCAAAACCGTGGAGGCGTTTCTTTGGAGGAACTGTTCCAGACCGGTACAACTCCCGGCATCTCCCCCGGAGGAAATAACTCGCGATTCGAGCAGTTGCAGCGCGTCCTGCGTTTGGCCGGCCTTTTCATAAAGGACAGCCATTTTGCTCATCTGATCACCGTTTGTTGGGTGCCAGCGCCCGATTTCCCTCCCGGCTTCCGTTTCACGGCCTGCATCACACAGGGCAAGCATGAATTCTTCGAAGAAGTCAAAATTACCGGGCTTCAATTCCAAACCGCGGTGGTATGCTTTGACGGCACCGGAGAGGTTGCCCAATTTAAGCAGCAAAAGCGCGGTCTTCTGGTGCGCCCATGCAGTGGGCCACAGATTGGTCGAAGTGCGGAAGGTGTCCAAGGCGGCTTCCAACTGGCCCTCTTCGTAAAGGAGTTCCCCCAGCGACAAGTATGCCCGCGCATCACCGGGCTGCCAAGCCAGGAGTTGACGTATGGCTTCGATTGCCCGCCTCCTGTCCCCCGTCGTGGCGTACGAATTGGACAGAAGACGGAGGGCTTCCCACGAGTTTGGGAAATCGGCAACCAGAATCTTTGCCTGTTCCAGGGCATCGGCCGCGTCCCCCTTGTCCATGAGCGTCTGGACATACCTGACCCGGACCACCTCGTTTTGGGGATCGATTTGCGACGCCTTGCGGCAGGCATCCAGCCGCATATCATCGGCGCGCGGGCCGATCTGGGCGTCGAGGTCGGCAATCTGGCGGTCGAGAGAGTCTTTGGTCGGGAGTCCTATACGTTCAACGTAGCATTTTCTAATCAACGCCAGTTGATCCCGAAGATCGGGTTCGGTCATCGCCAGCCGCAACCGGCATTCTTCCATGGGCAGCGAGGAACCTTGGGCACCCAAACGGGGCTCCATCCGGGCCAGTGTCTCCAGGACGGACCGGGCAAGGACATAGTTTCCCTCGAACGTGAGATGCATCGTATCCAGAAAGAGTTCAGGACCCTCAATGCCGTGGGGACTGGCATCGGCAAGCGCTTGCACAACATCCGCCAAGTGGACACCGTCGCGGGCGCGGGCCGCGGCAGTTTCGCGAAGAATCGCGTTTATGCGAGTTCCGGCGCCGCGAACGTCCCCCCTTTTGTCCAATTCGCGCGCGCGGACGAACCATGACCGCGCATCGGCATATTCGCCAAGCGCATAGTGACAGCAGGCGATTCCGTAAGCGAGCCCGGCGTGGCCGCTGTCAATGCCCGCGGCGTGGGTGTAGGCGGCCAGAGCCTCCTGAAACTGTCCCTGCTCTCTCAGCCGGTTCCCGGCACCATAAGCGTCATCCCGCTCTTGCGCCGCCTTTGAATCGAGAGCGGCCGCGCGTATTTCACACGGCTCGAATTCACGCAACCGCGTTCCCACCGTGCACAGAATGACTTGAGCGCCCGCCGCCTTCGCGAATTTGCACATGTCGTTCACGTTGGCCTGATAATACTGGTAGTTTTGTTCCGGCTCAGAAACGCATTCTGACCCATCGGGAAGACGGTCAAAGTCAAGCTTCGTGATGCCGTGCAGCATCTGGACGAGTCTCAAATCGTTCAGCGCGATGCCCAGATGGAGCATGGGCAGGGCCACCGAAGAGGGAAGCCAGTCCCAACCCATGGTTTGTGTAACGGAACCGCACAATTCATTGTTGCCCATGTATATCAGAAAGAGATCGGGCTGATACGCCGCGCAGGCCTTTGCCGCAGCCCGCATAACGTGTGAGTTGGCGGCGGACAAGGCCAGTCTGTAGATTTCCGTTTTCTTCCCGTGCTGGTCGGTGTGCAACATCGTCTCGAGTATGCGCGAAAACGAGAAGTCCGGCGCTGGCCAACCTTCCGCTGCGGAACTTCCAAAAACAAACACCCGGTAGGTGTCCGGGGGCTTTGCCGCCGGCATCGTAAACTCTTGGGGTGGTCCTTCGATGGGCCCTGTATAGAACTGCTGGAAGAAAACGCGATTGGGCATGCATACGGTTTCACCCCTCAGTTCCCGTGCGACAAACAGTTTCGTGGAAACACCATAACCGGCCAGACGCAAACCCATTTCCGCCATGCAAAGCAAAAGCGGCGGCACGATCACCCAGGCGACAAACAGTCTCCATCCGCGGCCCCGCACGCCTGCCCCATTCAGGCAGTCGGCGAGATTCACGGCGGTGGCAGTCTTTCCGACACCGTCCTTATGGTTGGTTGTCGCGATGACACGGCTCATAATTGGTCCAATATGAAAACACCCTGGGAGTCACGCACAGAACGCTTATGATACGGCGGTCCCGAAGGGCTTGTCAAAGGGCGGTTGACAAGGGCAGTTGACCGTTGACTGTACCGCAGGGCGTGTCCCGAAGCGGAGCGGAGCGCAGTGTCATGACTGGGAGCGTCGGCATCCCTGCCGACTTCTTCTTGTTGAACCAGGCGTGGTGGCTGCTTCCGCGTGGCTTCACATGGTCTAAGACGGTGCGTTCCGTTTTGCTGCGCAAAACTTCACGCACCCTACTGGAGGCTGTCCCCGTTCTTTCACCAGCGGTGGTAGAAGGGCAGGCCCGCAAGAATGAGCGCCAGGCCGAGGCCCGCGTCACGGGGACGCTCAATGATGGTGACGACGACGAGCACGAGACAGAAGATCACAAAAATCGCCGGCAGCACGGGATATCCAGTGACGCGGTAGGGTCGCGGGGCGTCTCTCATGGTGCGTCGCAGCACGAAAACACCGAAGGCGCTCGCGCTGTAGAACAGGAATCCCGCAAAGACAACCATGTCGGTCAACTGGTCAAAGGTGCCGCTCAGGAGGAGCACCGAGGTCCAGGCGGCCTGGATAATCAGCGAGGTCGAAGGGGTATGGTGTTTGGGGTGGCATTTTCCCGCGGATTTGAAGAAGAGCCCGTCGCGGGCCATGGCGAAGTACATCCGCGACGGCTGCATGAGCGAGCAGTTGGTCGCGCCGAAAGTGGACAGCAGGATCAGCAGGGCGACAAATTCGGCCGCGCGTCCGCCGTAGGCCTTGCGCATCACCTCGACGCCGACAATGCTGTTCCCGCTCTTGACGAGCCCGCGCATCTCGTCCACGGACATCACGTGCAGAAAGGCAATGTTCACGAGCAGGTACACGGCCATCGCGCCCGCAACGCCGATGCCCAGGGCCAGCGGGATGTTGCGGTGCGGTCTGCGAATCTCCGCGCCAAGGAAGGCAAGGTTTATCCAACCGTCGTAGGCCCAGAACGCGCCGAGCATGGCGGCAAACAGGGCGCCGAAAAGCCCCAACGGCGTCGCATAGTGCGCGTCCGGATTGGCGAGCACGGGGCTCAGGTTTCCGTAGGTGCCCCCCGCCCACATCAACCCCAAGACGGCGACGACAACGATGCCCAGAATCTTCAGCGCCGACGACAGGCTGGCGATGAGGCCCCCGAAAATGACGCCCGCATAGTTCGCCATGGTGATGAGCCAAATGGTCAAAATGGTGAACAGCTTCACGCCGAGATTGTCAAAGGGGTAGAAGATACCGAAAACGGACAGGGCCTCCCAGGTCGGGTCAAGCCGCGGAAACGCGAACAGCGAATTGGCCGACTGGCCGAAGACGTAGGCGATGGAGCCGATGGACGCGCTCTGAATCACGACGAAACCGGTCCAGCCGTACAGGAACGCGAAGGCCCGGCCGTACATCCGCTTGAAATAGGAGTACTGGCCCCCGGAATCGGCGATCATGCCCGCCACCTCGGCGTTGCAAAGCGCCCCCATCAGCGATATGACCCCCGCAATCCCCCAGCAGGCCAGCACCAGCCCCGGCGACTGCACCGCGTCGGCCATGGGCGCGGCCTTTTTGAACACGCCCGAACCGATCAGGTTGCCCATGATGATCATAATCGCCGTGAACAGGCCCAGGCGCGGCAGCAACCCGCCGTTAAGCATGCCGACGGAACCGGAGTTCTCTGTTTCGGGTGTCTTGGTCATGGTCGCGCATCCGGCATGATCCGGCCCATTCCCCATCCCTTTCCGTTCTTTGTCCTGTCCCGACCACAAGTTGACAGATGCAGTGTGGGGCAGACATTCTTGTCTGCCTTCCTTGTCGTGAATTCAAATCGGCAGACAAGAATGTCT
>CAIXUF010001249.1 GCA_903922535.1 Candidatus Hydrogenedentota bacterium | reverse complement strand
TGCTTGATCTCCTCGGCGTTCTTCATGTTGCGCAGTCCGGGCAGGGCAAGCTGGATTTCCTCGGTCGCCCGCACCAGCACCGCGGCAAGCGCCTGCGCCTCGGGACGCGTCTCCGTGATTTCATAGAGCATGATGCGCGACGCCGTCGACTCGACCGAGTCGACGATGTCGTCCAGGCGCTGAATCAGCTTGTGGATGTCGGCCCGGTCGATGGGGGTGATGAAGGTGCGGTGCAGCGCGTCCATGCAGGCGCGGGTGATCTGGTCCGCCTCCTTCTCCAGCTCTTTGATGCGCAGCGCCGGGGCGGTCATGTCACCGTCCTCGGCGAGCATGGTGGCCAGTTCCTGGCACGCCTTGAGGCACAGGGCGCCGTGTTGCTCAAAGAAATCGAAGTATCCCACCTCCTGAGGCAGCAGCTTGCGAAACATAGTATCCTTCCGATCAGTGTGATGCGGGAGTTGGCCCCTGTCCGCCTTGACTTGGAACGGACGATCTCAGCCCGGAGCCAACAGAATCTTGACAGAATCTTAACAGAACGCCCCGCCATGTGTCACGCGGTGAGCCGCGCCCGCGAACAACCGGGGCTGTCCGAGTCGCCGTGGAGGCGTTTAGCGCAGCACAATCCCCTCGCGTTCGAGCGCCTCGCGGGCGGCGTTTTGCTCGGCTTCTTTCTTGGACCGGCCTTTGCCGCGTCCGGTGGGTTCGCCGCGCAGGCTGACCTCGACCTCAAATTCCTTGAGGTGGTCCGGGCCTTCGGAGCGGATGACCTCGAAGCGGGGCAGGCCGATGTGCTCGGCCTGGCAGTGGTTTTGCAGGCGGGACTTGTAATCCCAGACGGTGTCGGTCTGGCGGGCCTTGAGGAACTCGTCGTGGAAGACACGGGCCACGAATTGCTCCGCCGTGTCCCATCCGCTGTCGAGGTAGATGGCGCCGATGAGGGCTTCGAGGCAGTCGGAAACCAGCGCGGTGCGCCGACGGCCGCCGGAAGCCTCCTCGCCGCGGCCCAGGCGGATCAGGGGGGCGACACCCAATGTGTTGGCCACGTGGGCGACGCTCTGGCGGTTGACCATGGCGGCCCGCATGCGGCTGTATTCGCCGGGGGTGCGGTCGGGCACGTTGGCGAAGAGGTAGTGGGCGACGGCCAGCCCCAGGACGGCGTCACCCAGGAATTCGAGGGACTCGTAGTCGCCGCCGTCGCCGCCGTCTTCGGCAACGCGCGAGGCGTGGGTGAGGGCGCGGTCATACCAAAGGGGTTCGCGGATGTCCACGCCCAGCCGCGCGGCAAGGGCTCGCAGGGAGTCCTCCCGCTGTTCATCCGTGACGTCGTGACTTGGACCCGCAGTATTGTCCATGACACCTGAACATGTTGTTTGGGACAGGCGCCCTCGCCTGTCATCCTTTGGGCATTTGCCGCACACTGACAGCCTGGGGTGGCTGTCCCCCGTTCTTGGAGGCCGTTCGCCGTCTGTTTTCTCAGACCTTTGACTTGATGTAATTGACAGCGTCGCCGACGGTCTGGATATTGTTGGCCTCGTCGTCGATTTCGAGATTAAACTCTTCCTCAAGGGCCATGATGATTTCAGTGGTGTCCAGGGAATCCGCCCCCAGATCCTCCATGATCCGGGCGTCATCCCCCAGCTCTTCCATGTTGCGGTTGAGCCGGTCGGCGATGATCTCTTTGATGCGCCGGGTCAGATCGTCGTCATTTGCCATTGGAATTGGGTCTCCGTGTTCGCTGTCCCTCTTTCGAGGAGCCCTGTTTGCGCGGCCAGTATAAACGTGCGGCGCGGTCAGGTCAAAACACTGGCTTCTCCGACCCGCGGCGGCGGGAAGCGCGCCGGGGGCCGTGGCCGGTGTCAGCGGCGGGAATTGATGTATTTGACGGCGTCTCCAACGGTCTTGATTTCGTTGGCCTCGTCGTCGATGTCCATGCCGAACTCTTCCTCAAGGGTCATGATAATCTCGCCCTTGTCAAGGGAGTCGGCGCCGAGGTCCTCCTCAATGCGCACCTCGTCGGTCATGTCTTCCACTTTACGGTTGAGCCGTTCGGCAATGATTTCCCGAACGCGCTGGGCGACCTTCTCTTCGTTTTCCATTCAGCCTGGTTTCCTTCATTTGCACGGGCCTGTTGCCCCGCTCTGGAGGCGTATGACCGTGGTTGATGCGCCATTATGCCACAGCGTCGCGTCGGATGCCAAATTGTTTTACGTCAAACGGTTCAGGTTTTGGGACATTCCCTGAAGTATAAACACCGCGCAGGACACATTATTTCACCCCGGACCGTCAGAGGGGAACGACGGGGTGCGGGCTGCGGATGACTTCGCGCCGCCGATTCTACGAACGAATCTTGGCCACGATAATTGCAATCACGAAGGGGGAAAGCCCCACCAGCAGCCATTTGTGAAGAACGATGAAGGCAAGCACTTCGCTCATTTTCGGTTTTCCCTCAGAATTGGGCCGGCGGCGCGCGCGTCAGCCATGCAACCACGATCACGGCCAGGGCCATTCCCAGCCCAATGAGACACAGCCACCGCTCCCGGGGTTCCTCCTCATGAATCATGCCGTAGATTGCCCAAAATGCCGTGACGGCGGCCAGAAAGATGACCACATAGGAATACAGGGGCTGGAACATGACGAATCCGGAGCCGCCAACGATGGGCAGGAGCAGCAGGAGCGACAGCCCGCCGATGAAGAATGCCTGCAGCCAGATGGGCGTTTTCTTGCCGCCGCTCGCGCCCAAAACGCGCATGTCCGCCTCGAACTTCTTGCGCGTCGCCTCGGGCAGCACGTCGCCCATGACGGTTCCGCCCATCATCAGCGAATCGCGGTCCAGCAGCGGGCCGTCCGCCACAGAGTTGTTTGCGGTGACGTCCGCCGTCGCGTCGAACAGCAAGCCAAGGTCGTCGGAATTGCCCGAAGGTTGGGACGGCGGCGGGGTGGTGAAGTCGCCATACTCCTGCACCAGCGACTGGAAGCTGAGCGACTCGCGTTCGGCCTGCGTCTCCAGCATCCGCCGCGCTTTTTGGGTGTCCTGCTGCTGTTCCTCCGCCATGACTGTCTTTCCTGTCCTGTGTTTAAACTGGCCTCGCCATGATGGTACCGCAACCCCGGCGGACGCGGCAAGTGGAAGGCTGGTCCGACTAGCCGTTTTCCAGCACACGGCGCACGGCGGCCAGTGCGGCGTCGTGGATCGCGCCGTTGGTTGCCAGCAGCCCCGTGTTCACAGTCAACGAGCGGCCCTGCGTGAAGTCGAGCGGGGCACCGTGCAGGTCGGTGACGCGGCCACCGGCCTCTTCCAGCACAAGCGTGCCCGCCGCATGGTCCCAGATTTTTTCCTTGTAGTCCGGCCGCGACGGTGACAGCAGGCGAATCTGCATTTCGGCGCGGCCTGCGGCCAGGGCCGCGTATTTTGCCTGGCTGTCCATGGGCACCGGCTCGGTGTTCATCCCCATCGCCCAGGCGATTGCGTCGGTTTGGCCCGTATTGGTGTGGCCCGCCTCGAAGGAGCGCATCATCCGCGCCCGCACCGGGTCGGCGCAGGGGGACACGCACAGCCGCCGCCACGCCGCGCCGGGATCGTCCATCGGCGCGCTCCATGCGCCCTCACCGCGCCGGGCGAGGGCAATCATGCCCAAGCCGGGTGTGCCGTCGGGGTTGAGGCCGGGACAGGCCAGGCCGCCCAGCACCGACCTGCCGTGCTCCATGAGCGCCAGCGCCACGACGTACTGTCCCCCGCGCAGGAAGCCCTTGGTGCCGTCGATGGGGTCCAGTGTCCAAAAACAGTCGCCCGGCTCCGCCCCGCCCAGGTCAATCCAGTCGCACACCGCTTGCGGTGTGGCGTCCTGTTCATAGCGCGACACATGCCAAGTCACCGCCTCCAGCACCGCCGCGCTGCCGGCCGCGCGCAGCGCGGCGCTGTCTTCCTCGGCGACCAGGGGAATGTCGGGAAAAGCGGCGCGCAGCCGCCGCCCCGCCAGTGCCTGAATGGCAAAATCCGCCACGGTCACGGGGGACAGGTCTTCCTTGGTGAGGCCCGCAGGCTTTGTTTCGGCGCGCACGGCGCGGCCCAGTGCCGCCGCATCGCGCAGCACCGACAGGAGCAGGGCCGTCTTGGATTCAGTCAGGTCGAGCATGGACAAATCTTCCTGCCGGTTCAGCCGGCGGCTTTCACCATGAGGTTGGCAACGAGCCGGGCAAATTCCGCCGGGTCGGCGAGCTGCCCGCCTTCGGCAAGCAGCGCCTGGCCGTGGAGCAGCTTGGCGTAATCGGCCAGCGCGGGCGCCTCAGGGTCGGCGTCATAGACGCGCTGAAGCGCGTCGAGCAGCGGATGGCCGGGGTTGAGTTCGAGGATGCGCTTGGTCTCGGGCAGTTCCTGGCCCATGGCGCGAAACATCTTTTCCAGTTGCGGCGAGACATCGCCGGCGTCGGTGACGAGGCAGGCGGGCGATTCGGTGAGCCGGGTCGAGAAGCGCACTTCCTTCACGGAGCCGGTCAGGTGCTCGCCCAGCTTGCCAAGCAGCGAGGCGTGGGCCTTTTCCTGCTCTTTCCGCGCCTCTTCAGCCTCCTTGTGGGCTTCGTCGTCGGCCGGAAGGTCAACCAGCCCCTTGGCTGCCGACTGGAGTTTCTTGCCCTGATATTCGAACACGGCCGAGGTCCATACCTCATCGACCGGGTCGTCGAGCAGCAGCACCTCATAACCCTTGTCGCGGAACGCTTCCAGATGGGGCGAGCGTTCCAGCCGCGCGCGCGACTCGCCGCACAGGAAGTAAATCTGTTCCTGGCCGGGCTTCATGCGCGCGATGTAGTCATTGAGCGACACCCTCTCGCCGTTGGAGACGGTGGTGACGATGCGCAGCAGCGACAGCAGGTCGTCGCGGTGGTCGGTGTCGGCGATGAGTCCCTCCTTCAGCACGCGGCCAAACTCGGCCCAGAAGCTCTTGTACTTGTCGGCGTCCTTTTCGGCCAAATCCTTGAGCGCGTCGAGCACCTTGCCGACGATGCCGCGCGACATGCGCTGCACCTGGCGGTTCTGCTGGAGGATTTCGCGGGAAATGTTGAGCGGCAGATCCTCCGAATCGACCACGCCGCGGACAAAGCGCAGGTATTCGGGCAGCAACTCGTCACAGTCGTCCATAATGAAGATGCGCTTGACGTAGAGACGCACGCCATGGTGCGTCTCGGGATGGCGCATGAACAGGTCCCACGGTGCCTTGGCCGGCACATAGAGCAGCAGGCGGTATTCGAGCGTGCCCTCGATGCGCGCCTGGACGCGCAGCAGGGGATCGGTCCAGTCGTGCGAGACATGGCGGTAGAACTCGTGGTATTCCTCCCCGGTGACATCGGCCTTGTCGCGCAGCCAAATGGCCTTCATCGAGTTGAGCGTCTCGGTGCGGCGGACCTTGGTCTCCTTGTCGTCCACCTTCTCTGTTTCCTCCACCTCCATCTGGATCGGATAGGCGACGAAATCGGAGTACTGGCGGACAATGTGGCGCACCACGCTCTCGTCGGCGTAGTCCTTCATGCCGTCTTCCTGGTCGGCGGGCTTGAGGTGCAGCGTGACCGTCGTGCCGGGCGTGTCGCGCTGGGCGTCATCGAGCGTGTAAAACCCGTCGCCCGACGATTCCCAGCGGGTCGCGGCGATTTCGTCGGCGCGGCGCGTGAGCAGCGTGACGCTGTCGGCGACCATGAACGAGGAGTAGAAACCCACGCCGAACTGGCCAATCAACTCGGCCGGCGCGGCGGCGTCCTTTGACTCGCGCACGCGCTTCAGGAATTCCTGCGTGCCCGACTTGGCGATGGTGCCAATGAGGTCGCCCACCTCCTCGCGCGACATGCCAATTCCGTCGTCGGACACGCTGAGCGTGCGGGCGGCACTGTCCACATCGACCCGGATCACCGGTTCGAGCCCGGCGGGCAGCAGGTCGGGATGCTTGACGGACTCGAAAC
>CAIXUF010001248.1 GCA_903922535.1 Candidatus Hydrogenedentota bacterium | reverse complement strand
GCCGCCGGCGCGCAGCGCGGCCGCTTGTCGAAAAGCCTCTTCGGCCTCCGTGGGCCGGAAGAAGGCGCCGGTGTCCACTCCATACAGCAACCGCGCGCCTTCGGCGCCCATGCGGAGCCGCATCAGATCCAGGGAATTGACGGGTGGCGAATCCTTCAGCGTCTCGCGCAGGTCATCCGGCGTCGTGACCCAATGCCCGTGCGTGTCAATGCGCTCCATTCCCAAAGCGGCTTCCCGAATCGCATTCATGGTTCGACCTCGGCTTTCGTTTGGATGTGTCCGGCGCGGCATGCCGTGTCGCCGCCACACAGTCAGGAGATGATGAATAAAGCACATTCGTCTGTCAACTCTTCCACGAAAGAGGCATCCGGTAGGAAAAGATCTTGCCGGAAGACGACGGGCACCATACCCTTTTCACGAAGATCTTGATTATGGAAACTCGCAATTTTGTTGTGGATGTCAACACAGTCTTCGGATTGCGGCTTGATCCGGACCCCCGCTATTCGGCGGCGGCGCTATCAGCCGAATTAGACCGGCACCACGTTGCCTGTGGCCTGACCTGTTCGCGGCAGGGAGTCGATTACAGCCCATGCATGGGCAATCGGGAGACGGTCGCTGCCACGCGACGCCACAAAAATCTTGTGGCGGTCGCGACGCTTAACCCTCGCGATATTTTCGGTTGGCGTGCCGAGGTTGATCGCTGTCTGGCCGACGGCATCAAGGTGTTCCGCTTCTTTCCGCGCACCCAGGGATGGGCGCCGGGCTCACAGATGTTTGTTGATATCTTGCGGTACTTGCGTCGGCGCCAGGCGATCGCCATGGTTGGAATCGCTGAGTGGGGCGGCGAGTGGAACACGGTTGCAGAGGTGGTCCGGGCTGCGCAGCCCGTCGGATTGCCGCTGATCCTCGCGGAAACCAATTATGGCAATGAGCCCGAAGTCATCTCCCTGATGCGAAAATTCCCCCAGCTCTATGCCGATACCTCGTTCCTGGCCACCGTGGATGAGGTCCAGGGCATGGTGGAAGCTGTGGGCCACGAGCGTCTTCTCTATGGGTCGGCGGGTCTGTGGCATCCGATGCAAAAATCGCTCAATCAAATTCTGGATGCCGATATATCAGACAGTCAGAAAAGGGCCATCCTGGGAGGCAATGCTCGGCGTCTCCTGAAGCTTCAGCCTGCGTTGTTCAAGGGGCGGCCTGTGCTGCCATCGCTGCAGCCTGTCGGATTTGAAGAGGAGATTATCGATATCCATTCCCATCTCGGTCTCTGGGCGACGAACCGGCGCGTGGAGAACTATGATCCGACCTGTATGCTCAGGAGGATGCGTAAAGCCGGCATCGCACACGGCGTCCTCTCTTCCTACGAAAGCATGCGCTACGATCTCGCCGCCGGGAATCGCGCGCTCATGACGGCGATCGAGGGCCATCCCGAACTGTGGGGTATGATCGAGCTCGATCCGCGGCAGTTCGAGTTGTCGTGCGCGGAGATGGATCGTTACTACGGCGAGCCGAATGTCGCCGCCTGCGAGCTTGAGTTGTCCCATCTGGGTTGCCCGACTGGGTCGCCTGAAGTGATGAAGATGATGAAGGCGATTGCAAAGCGCGGCAAGCCGGTTCTGTTCATGCCGATGGGGGGCGATGCGGATGTCGCCGCCGAGATCGAACTGGCGCGTGCCCATCCGAAGCTGACGATTGTTCACGCGCATGGCGCAGAACCGGCCTGGGCGCGCGCTGTCAAGGACACGCCGAATATCTGCATTGAATACTGCTATAGCCGCACCACCCATCATCGCGTCCGTGAAGGCATCGATATTCTTGGCGCGGAACGCGTGCTGTTCGGGAGCGATCAGACCCTTCTGAGTCCCTCGGGCCAGATCGGCCTCTATTATGACGCCCGGCTGAATGCCCGCGAGCGTGAGCTCATCCTGCACGCCAACGCCCGGAGAATTTATAAATCGCTTGGCGCTATTCCCTTGATGTCGAGGGTTCCGGCCCCCAAGATTCATGACCTGCGAAAAGGAGGGCGAAAGTTGTGAGCAGCAAACAGAAACTGGCGATTCACGGAGGACCCAAGACCAAGACGACGCCCTACGGCACGGGGATGCGTTTCTCGGAAGTGGAGCTGGCTTATCTCAAGGAAGCGCTTGCGCAGAACACACTTTTCTATGGGGCAGGGACCCTCGTGAAGCGGGCTTGCGCCGGCATGCAGGCGTATACCGGCCTCCCCCATGTCGTGGCCTGCAGCAGCGGCAGTGCGGCGGTCCACCTGGGCTTGATCGCCTGCGGCATCGGGCCGGGAGATGAGGTCATCGTCACGCCCCATACGGATTCCGGTTCCGTGCTTGGGATCATTGAGGAGGGCGCCGTGCCGGTGTTCTGCGACTGCGCCGATACGCTTCAGCCCACCGCCGAAAGTGTGGCCGCCCGGATCACGCCGCGGACGCGGGCCGTTGTCGTCGTGCATCTGGCCGGCTATCCGGCGCCGGTGGATGAGATTGTCGCCCTGTGCGAAGGCAAAGGCATCGGGGTGGTCGAAGACTGCGCACAGTCCTGGGGCACGCGACTGCACGGGAAAATGGTCGGCAGCTTCGGGACGGCGGGCGCGTACTCGACCAATGATTTCAAACATATTTCAACCGGCGACGGCGGCTTTGTCGCCCTGCGGGATGCGGGGCTCTATCGCCGCGTCTCCAACTATTCCGACAAGCACTATGACCGCCTCTTTGACGGAGCGCTCAGGCAGGCGCACCACGGCGTGAACTACCGGATGACCGAACTTCAGGGGGCCGTGGCTCTGGCCCAGTTTGAAAAGCTGGACGCCATCACCTCCCGGCGCCACGCGCTGGGGAGCCTGCTGGAGAAACGGCTGCACGGGTTGCGGGGAGCGGCGCTGATGAGGAAGATTCCAGGGGCCTATTGCACGTACTGGTTTACGGTGCTGCAGATCGCCCCCGGCGCCGTGAAGGCCGGCCGCGATGAGATTGTGGCGGCGCTCCAGGCTGAAGGAGTGGCCGGGGTCGGGAGCTGGGGCCGGTATGACCTGATTGGCACGCCCCTGTTTCGCGACCGCCTTGTGCGCCCGTGGCTCACCGATGAGCGCCGCATGTACCCGTTCGTCCAGCCCGACGGGCGGCAGTACACCTACTCGCTTGATCAAACGCCCGTGCACCGGCAGATGCTCCAGAACTGCCTTCAGCTGGGGGTCGGCGCCTTTTATACGGATGCCGACATGGAGGAGACGGCCGCCGCCATCCTCAAGGTTCTGCACGCCTATGCCGCGTAATGGTGTCTTTCCGGCTGGCCAATATTCGTGTGAGGAGATCACGCATGAGCAAGATTGAACGATATGCCCCGATCAGCTCCAAGTGTCCCCGTTTTCTGCATGGCGGCGATTATAATCCCGATCAGTGGATCGCGACGCCCGAGGTGTGGGACGAGGACGTGCGCATGATGAAGCTGGCCGGTTGCAATGCCATGAGCATCGGCATCTTCTCGTGGATGGCGCTGGAGCCCGAAGAAGGAAGGTTCACTTTCGAGTGGCTCGACACCATCATGGATAAGCTCGCGGCCGCCGGCGTGTTCGTGGTCCTGGCGACGCCGAGCGGAGCCAAGCCTGCCTGGATGAGTGCGCGGTATCCCGAAATACGCAAGGTGGATGCCAATGGCATCCGCGAACAACATCGCGCACGCCACAACCATTGCCGGACGTCTCCGGTATATCGCGAGAAATGCCGGATCATGAACACGCGTCTGGCCGAGCGATACAAGGACCACCCCGCGCTGATTCTGTGGCATGTTTCCAACGAGTATAATGGCGAGCCGTGTTACTGTGAATTGTGTCTCGCCGCATTCCGGGATTGGCTGCGCAAGAAATACGGCACGCTCGACGCGCTCAACCACGCGTGGTGGACGGGATTCTGGAGCCACCTCTTCTCCGATTGGAGCCAGATCTATCCCGACGATTACAGCCTCCATGGGATGATCCTCGACTGGTTTCGGTTCAACACGGAGCAGACGATCGACTTCTACAGGAACGAGATCG
>CAIXUF010001247.1 GCA_903922535.1 Candidatus Hydrogenedentota bacterium | reverse complement strand
TGCCGTTGGACGCCGTCACCGAACCGATGCTGTAGCCCGGGCCGGGCGTCACGGTGAGCGTTGCCGTATTGTCGGTCAGTATCGTCGCCGGCCCCGTCACGATACCGCCCACCGGCGGACTGGGCACATAAGTCACCTCGTTGCTTCTCGGGGTGAATGTGGCTGTCACCGTCGTTTCCTCCGTTACGCCGGACAGGACGTAGGGAGCGGACGCCGTCACGCTGCCGTTGGAGGCCGTCACCGAATCGATGTTGTAGCCCGGGCTCGGTGTCACGGTGAGCGTTGCCGTGTGGCCGCAGACTGCCGTCGCCGGGCCTGTAATCGAGCCGCCTTTCGACGGACTGGACGCATAGGACACGTCATAGGTCTTTTCGGTAAAGGTCGCTGTCACCGTCGTGTCCGCCGTCACGTTGGACAGCACGTACGGCGCGTTCGCGGTGATATTGCCGTTGGACGCCGTCACCGAGACAATGTTGTAACAGGCGTTTGGCGTAACCGTGAGCGTCGCCGTGCCCGTCGAATTATCTATCACGGCGGGACCGGTTACGGTACCGCCCGCAACCGGGCTGGCCCCATAGGACACGGTCCATAGTTTGATATAGTTTGCATTGAGCGTTGTCTTTGTGTTGGCCGCGACGTCCGTGTTCGTGTCCATGGGCGTACGATAACCTGCCATGGGGGAAAAGGTTACGGGAAATCTTCCCACGGGGAGCGGGCTGAATGTCTGGCCACTGTCAAGCCACGTCTTGCCCCGGTCAACGCTCCATTGCGCCCCGGCTCCAGCGACTGCCGACGGCGTGATATCCACCTCGAGCGAGCCGGTGCCGCCCGCGGCGTATTCCAAGGCGCCGATATCCCACGCGGCGCCGGCCGGACGCGGATTTCCCGCGAAGTCCGGCGAGATGCCCGCCGTTATGCTCGCATCAATGTTCAACGAGCCCGGCGCAAGACGGTAGTCGTTGATTGAATAGGCATCCCCCAGGCCAAGAATGCCCGTCGCTGCCGCGTTTCCCGGCAGTGTCAACGTTGTCTGTGTGTTGCCGGTAATGATAAAGTCCTGCCCGATCACTATCAGCACCGTGCCTTCCCACTCTCCGGGAACCCACGACTTGTCCGTATCGGTCAATGTTGTCAAATTCGATGCGGCATCGTACGTCGCGTCCGCTGTCCAGTAACCCGATTCGACACCCTCGCCGATGAATCCCGGTGCCCATGTGTGATTATCCTGGAAGCCGCTGCAGGTGGCTGTGACTACGTTCGGGTCGGGGCCTAGCCCAACACCGCCCCGAATCACAAGATTTGCATTGGCACCGCCGGTCAAATAAAAATTATTGTTCGTCATCGGAGGATTGAGGCTGGAATCCTCCCAAACGCCTGTGGCGAACCCTGAAATGATGTTGTTGACAACGGCGTACGAAGAGCTGCTAGCCAATGCCAAGGCCGACGATGTGCTGCCGGTTCCGGAACCCACCATGGTGTTGTTCATAATGGTCGCATTTGCTCTCGAGGATGCAAAATGTATATCTGCATAGGGCTTCGTGTTTGACTGGTTATTCAGAAACAAGTTGCCCGCGATGATTGTTGGCTTACTACCGTCCGTATAGCCGGCATGGATCGTGCCGTCTCCGCCCACGTTTCTGTTTGCGTAAAAGACATTGCCCTCAATTTTCCCATTGAGACGTCCCACGTTGATCGCGCTGCCAGACCCCCCCGTATTGCCACTGAATGAGCAACTCGTAATATTACCGTACAAAGAGTCGACATACACACCGCCACCCGAGAACCTGGTTGCCGAATTGCCGCTGACTGTACACCCTGTTATGTTGCCGTACATGGCAGAGACATAGACGCCGCCACCTTTGCCGTCCGTTGAGTTGGCGTCAAACGTGCATCCCGTGATGCTGCCGGACATGATGTTTGGACAGTAGAATCCACTGTATATATTACCGCTAAAGACACAGCCGCTGATGTCACCGCTCGTGTCGAAGTTATAGTCCGTAATGCCAGACCAGTTTTTGGCGAAGGTGCAGGCCGTGATAGTGCCGCCCATGCTGCCAGTCAGATAGGCCCCGGCACGAGAGTTTCCGCTGAATGTGCAGTTCTTAATGTTACCGGCAAAGCTTGTGTCGGCGAAGGTTATTCCGTTGCCTGTGTTGTTGCTAATCGTGCAGTTTGTAACGTCACCCGTTCCGCTAATGCAAACCACGGAATTCTGAGTCGAACTCGTGACGTTGTTGGAGAAAAAACAGTTGTCGATCGAGAAAGCCATGCCGGCGGCAACGGAGAGATAGACACCCACACCGTTATTGGCGGAGTTGTTCTTGACGACGCATCCTTGGAGAGACCCGGTGCTGTTCAGGATTTCTATCGCCCCGCCATTCTTCGTGCCGCCGGTGCGGCTCATGCCGGACAGGGTAAGATTCTTAACCGCGATGTTCGAGCATGTGTTGGCGTGCAATAGTGCGGTGGAACTGTTCGGACTCGAGAGACCACTGATGACACAATTGTCCACCCCGTCCTCACCCTGAAGCGTGACGCCGGAATGGAATTCGATTGGGAATGTCTCGTTGTAGTAGGTGCCGGCCTTGAGGTGCACCGTCCACGGGTTCGGCGCGCCGGCCATGGTGTTCATGGCGTACGTGATGGACTTGAACGGGTGTGCCGCCGTTCCGTCTGCCGTTCCGGAATTTGTGCCGTTCACGGCGTCCACCCAAATGTCGGTGCCGGTCGCCAGTGCCCGGGGCGCGAACAGCACGCACATCGCCATCACGATACCCAGGACCAGACACGCACTTCCTTTTCCGCCGTTCGTTGTCATGCCCGCAATTCCTCTTCTGTTTGGGTGCCGTACTGCTTCACCCTTAAGCATGGCCATCCAATACCCACCCCTTTCCCACATTGGACTTCCCCACAATCCTAAGAATACGCACTCTCCGTAATGTTGTCAAGTAGACCGACATTGCCCATATGGCCTTGCCCGCGACCATCACGGGCAAGGCAACCATAGTGCATGCCCACCCACGGTCGCTTTCAGCACCCGGCGGAGGCGAGCCTCATATTCTGACAGGTGGGGCATATGAGACGAATGGGATTATGGCAACCCAACGCCCGCACCTGCCTGGCAGCGCCGGACTTCCGGGATCCGCTGTCATTCATTGCGAACCCCAGACCGCCGTTGGTGGCGATTCGCGTCAGAAAGACAACAGTAAACAGGCGCGAGGCCCCTTTGTCATCCTGAACGGAGTGCAACGCAGTGAACGATCTTGTCCGTGTCCAGGCACCTCACCGGAAACAAGATCCTTCACTTCGCTGCGCTTCGTTCAGAATGACAAAAGCGCCGCCTGATTTGGCAAATCGGACTTGTCTGGATGGTGAGTTACGCTCACACACTATGACTTTCTTATTCCAATTCGCGTTCAAGTTGAGACTCATTACTTGTGGCCATATGGCAAGTCCGGCCTTACTGCAACATCGTTAGCCTCATTTTGAAAGCGCGTTAGAAGTAAGTATCCCCCGGCAAAGCCGGGGGCTTTATATTGTGAGCCGCTCAAAGCGGCTTTGCGAGGTCGCTAACGCGGCCTCGGTTGTTTGGAGCCGCC
>CAIXUF010001246.1 GCA_903922535.1 Candidatus Hydrogenedentota bacterium | reverse complement strand
CGGGCAAGCAGCGCCAGCGGGATGAGCATGGCCGTTCCGGCCAGTGCGCTGAGCGTGCGCACCGCGACAATGCCGGTGCCGAACAGGCCCGACCAGAGCCAATAGAGCAGCGGCACCAGCGGCGCGCCGTAGGGGTACAGGGCGCGCTGCTCAATCAGGAAATGGTGCAGTCCGCCAGTGTGCAGCGCGCCGATACAGGCATATTCCTCCAGATCGACCGACTCCGCGCCGATCCCGGCCAGGCGCAGGGCCGCGCCGCCCGCCACAATCGCGGCAAGGGTCCACGCCCAGGGGCGCGCGCTGTCCGCTTCGCCGCTCACGACGCGGCTTCCTTCGTCCGGCAGGACACGCCAAGTTCCGGCACATTGGATTTGTCCGGGATTCTTGACGGGTTGAAGACCGCTGTCTTCAATCGCAGAATTCCGGACAACGCGGGCAGGGGCATTTCACGCCTTTCTTCAGGAATCATTTCACATAAGCATACCGCATGCATCATGCAACTCCGGCATAGGGTGCCCGCATTACTTCCCCGCCATGGCGTCGAAGGCATCCAAGCAAAAGAAATGCAATTCGCGCAGCCGGGCGCATTCGCGTCGAACCGCCGACGGATCGGAATCATTGTAGAGGGCATCGACAAGGGGTCCCAAGAGCCCTTTGATGCCGCTGTCCAGCGTGAACGCCTGTTCAAATTCCCGCCGGGCCTCTTCATGCAGGCGGGATCGGAACAGTGCCATCCCCAGGCCATAGTGGGCAAGACCGAAACGGGGATAGACGGCAACCGCATGGCGGGCCAGCGCCTCCGCGACGCGCAGGTCGCCATCGGCCAGCGCATCCAACGAGTGGACGAAAAGGAAGAACTTGCAGGGGGCTGGCCAGAAGCACAAATGCCGCCGGAGTCCGTCGATCACTGCCTGCCTTTCCGCCTCTGTCTGCGCTTCAATCCCCAGTTCCTTGCGGATTGACTCAAAATCGACGGCAACCAGCGGGGCAACCGGCGCGGGGGCCGCGACGAACGGCAGGCCGGGTTTGCGCGCCACCTCAAGGCAGACAAGGTCATAGTGACCCGGGAACAGACGGTACCGGCACGTCAAGTTGCGGGCGTCAAAGGCTTCACTCGTCGTCTTCTTGAGATCAAACCCAGGAAAACAGCCCCAGTCGAAGAAACAGTGTTCGAACACGACCCAGGCATGCCGCGACGTGTTGGCCGGACGGCTGAAGAAACGGTCTATTTGCTCAAAGGCACCAGGCAGCGACGCGGCGCGTTTCGCGGAAAAGCCCGTGTTCTGGAAATAAAATGCAAGCAATTCGTCAGGCCACGCAAAATTCAATTCGAGCACCAGGTCTTCGGACGTTCCCCCGGCCATAATGTGTTTGGATGCCGACAACCAGTCTTCGCGGGTGGTGCCGGGCAGAAACAGCGCCAACTGCACGCTGTAAAGCACGGCCAGGAGACCGACAGCGGCCGCGCGAAGCGCCCGCCGGGGCAGGCCCGCAAGCACCGTTCCAAGAATAATATAGAGCCCGATTGAATTGTAATAGGCATAATTCGCCTGCTGGTACGGCTTGCCGGTAAACCAGCCCGCAAACCCCAGTATTGCGCCGGGAACCACCACCAGCGCACACAGTGCAAGACCGTTCTCAACCTGGATTTGGTCCTCGGTGCGCCTCTGACGCCACCAGCGGAGCACGGTTCGCGCCAGCACCACTGTGTACCAGGCCAGCGCGAGAACTGTGAAGGCTGTCAGCAGGCCGTCCGCCCATGAACGCCACGGCAGAACGGCCCCGCTGAGCCCCAGGGCGGGGTTTCCTGTTTTCCAGGCAGGCACCAGATGATCATGGAGGTTCACGACGTCATCAAGGAACATATCCCTGATGACACGCCAGGAAGAAACGAACAGGTCCCTGAACTCATCGGTATAGGAGGCCGGCATCCGCAGAATGGAAATCGTCCAAAACGCCAGAAACAGGGCGTGCGCAATTCCCCACAGGGCAACTGCCTTGAAACGGCGCCGCAGATAGAAGCAGGCAAACAGCGCCTCGACTGGCAGCAGAAAGACGTTAAGCAACTGGGTTTCCAGCAGCAGAACGTTCGCGGCGACATTGATAAGCCACCACTTCTTGTCCCGCCCGTGAAGAGCCCGAAAGAGCGCATACAAAGACAATATGACCAGTGGCGCCACGAGCGGGGATGGTCGAATTTCCTGCGAGTACCAGATGTGCTGAGGTGAGAGCGCCAGGCACAGCGCGGCAATAAGCCCCGCGTTCGGACGCGCCAGGTGACGCCCCAGCAGATAAACGAGAGGAATGGATGTCAGCCCCATGCCAATGGAAAGGGCGCGAAGCAGCGGCACGGAAACGCCAAAGAGACGGGCGAAATAGTACAAAATGCAATAATAGGCGGGTGCCTGGGCCTGTTCAGGCAGGTACAGGCGCATTTGCGTCAAATAGGTGTGCAGGTCCGGGGCGTTTAGATAGACGATGTTCGGGTATTCATCCAGCCAAATGGATTGTTCCCGGAGCCGGTACAGCCTTACGGCAGCCCCCAGAACCAGAAGAAGACCGACCATGATCCAAGGGAACAGCGCTGCCCCATGCTCCTGCGCGCCAGTCACGTCGCCATGAACGGCAGGCCCGCTGATTTCGACACAAAGCCGCGGTTCCCTGTGTCCTTGCGTCTCTTGAGACATTAGAAATCCATCATCGTGATATGCCGCCAGCGGAGTGGCAGACCTGGGACACAGACAACAACTCCTGTCGTCCGGCCATCTCGGCCGTGCTGCCAGTTCAATTTCCCAGTGGTTGTCGCGTCAATGGCCAGTCTAGCATGCCCTCATGCCCGGTAGCAAAGGGCGCTTTTCCACATGTGCGGCTGGAATTCGCATGCCATTCAGCTTTGAAAATGAATCAAACCCATGTTAGTATAGGTCCCATAAGCTCTTAACAAATGGCAATTTACAGTGCAAGGAAGTAAGAACGATGAAGGCAGTCTCTTTGGGAATCTCACTGCTCGTTTCGGCAATTCTTGTTGTTTCTGCCGCCCTATACCTCGTGTTCAAAATCGGTTCCGATAGTCCGTCAGCCGTCGACAAGGGGGGAAAGCCGAAACTCGATGCTGAGCCTGACCAAGCCATGCAGACACTTGAGAAGTTCAAGCAGGCGGTGCTGAAACACGACACCAAGGACATGTCGGACCTTGTCGCTGACGATTTTGGTGCGACTAGGGGCACCAGCAAAAGTGAACTCAAGAAGCAATTCGAGTTTGACGCGCAGAACAACAACTTGCCTGTCGAGATTGATTTGAGCCAAGCTACACTAGTGACGGTTGAGTCCGGTTTGCACATGGTGCGAGCAAACAACATTGGCCTTCGCAGGGAGTCCGAGGAGACCATAAGGTACGAGATGATTCTCCGAAGATATGGTGACAAGTGGCTCATCTGGAACATAGCCTCCCGTCAGTGAAAAATGCGCAACCGCAATCGTTCCCGCATCCGGGATGGCGGGGCGGCTTTCTTGAAATCCACGGCCTAGGCTGTTCACAGGAGCGATCTTGACGGTTTGAAGAATTGTGCGACCCTGATGCAGGGTTTTACGGCATCATGCGGTGGAGCAGAAGCAACTGTCATGATGATGCATACCAGCGGAGTAGTCCTTCATGACTCATGAAATTGCCGCGGCGCCTGCGGTTGTGTCCACCACGGGGTCTCCGGTTCCACGGTGGCGGTCGGTGTGCCTGTTCTTCTTGAATCAATGGTTCTTGCTGGGCCTGATCCTGATGTTGGGGTTTGGATTGCGGGCCTGGTATCTGTCGGAAATCCAGCGCGCGCCCGATTTTGCCGCCCCGCAGCAGGAGGCCGACATCCAGGACTACCATGCGCGGGCCATGCTCACGGGCGATTGGACGGTCCGTCCCGGAGAAAATGATCCGGAAATCCGCACCACGCCGTACTTCCGCGCGCCGGGATACCCTTACTGCCTTTCGGCGGTCTATTTCTTCACCGATGGCAGCTATCTTGCGCCGCGAATCCTGAACATGTTCCTGGGACTGGCAAGCATCGTTCTGCTTTTCCTGCTGACCCGGAGCATTTTTGGCAGCGGCCCGGGGCTGATGGCGGCGCTGCTCGCGTCCTGTTACTGGGGGTTCATCTACTGGGAAGGTGAACTGAACGATTCGGCCCTGCTGGTGTTCTTCGGGTTGTGCCTGATGCACGCGCTCCGGCTGTGGTGCCGGAAGACGACCTTTCCCCGGGCCTTCCTGGCAGGCCTGATCATGGGCGCCTGCGCGTTGATGCAGCCGAACATCCTGCTGTTTGGACTGTTGGTTGCGGCATGGATGGGATGGGTGGAACGCCGCAAGAAGACGACGCCGCGCAAGATCCCGGTGTGGGCGGGGCTGGCGCTGGCGTGCATGCTGGTGATCGCGCCCGTGACGCTGCGCAATTATGCGGTTTCCGGCGAAGTTGTGCCCATTTCGACCAGTTCCGGCGAAGACTTTCTGATCGGAAGCGGTGAAGACTCGGATGGAATAACCCCCTGGACGCCCTACCTTCAGCAGTTGGAGGGGACGGGCCGCTGGTCCGTGTGGGTCCACAACAACGTGGTCAGGGGACTCGGCAAAGAGCTTGAAAAGCCCGATCTGGGTCATGCCGCGGCATCCACCCTTTTTTACCACAAGGCCCTTGATTTTGCCAGCGCCAACAAGACGCGCACGCTGGGCCTGGCGTTGAAGAAAGCGGCGCTGTTCTTGTCGCCGCTTGAAATCTCCTGCGACAAAGTCGTGCAGGAGGAGAAGGGATTCTATGCGCCGCTGAAATACCTGCCGGGCTTCCCCCTGGTCCTGGCGCTGTTCATTGCGGGCTGCTGCCTGCTGGCACACGGTCTGGCGCGTCGGACCCTCCGGGACTTTCCAGCCGGCAGCCTTGAATTTGCCGTGCTCATCGTCGGGTTCAACCTTGTCCACTTTCTGAGTCTTCTGCCCTTTATTGTCAACGGCCGCGCGCGGGTGCCGGTCATTCCATTCATGCTGGTGGTGGGCGCCTATGCCGTGTATGCCCTGTGGCGCGCCCTGCTGGGCCGCGCGTTTCTAAAGGCGGCGGTCGGCGCCGCAGCGATCATACTGCTCTATTCCGTGTGCTGCATCCAGTTCCTGCCCTATGCCCCCGACCTTGCCCGCTGGCATTATCAGCGGGCGGATTCCCTCCTGCGCACCAATCACCTCCAGGAGGGAATCAAGGACTCCCGGGATTTGATCGACCTGGGCACGGGCATGGTCTACATGCACCAGCGGCTCGGGGAATCACTGGCGCAGCACGGCGCCTTTGACGACGCCGCGGCGGTCTACGAGGCGGGACTGAAACTGTCCCCGGACTTTCAGGACCTCCACTACCTGCTGGCCTCGGCCCTGGCAAAACTCCGGCGCAGCCAGGAGAGCATGCAACAGTACCAGGAGGCGTTGCGGCTCGACCCGGACGACGCGCGCGCGCACCGCGGACTGGGAATACTGCTCGCGGAATCCGGACGCACTGAGGAGGCCATTGCCCAGTACGATGAGGCGCTCCGCGTGAGGCCTCATTTCGCCGATGTGCTCGAAAGATTGGGCCGCCTGTTGCGGGCGCAGGGCAGGGGGCAGGACGTGATTGCCCGCCACGAGGCCATTGTCAAGGCGCATCCCGGCGATGCGGAAAGCTACTACTACTTTGGCCGCGAACTGCAGATCCAGGGCTGGTTCCCCCAAGCACTGGAGAATTACGAGAAGGCCGTCGAACTTGAGCCCCGCAATGCGTCCGCTCGCAGCGCCGTTGCCGCCACACTTGTCGGACAGGGCAAGATCGAGGAAGCAATTGCCAAGTATGAAGAGTCGATACGCCTGGAGCCAAACGACAAACAGGCCCATACGGGTCTGGCCGTGCTGCTTTCCAATCAGGGACAGGTGGAGGAGGCGGTGCGCCATATCCGGGAAGCCCTGCGCATCGATCCGGGTTACGGGGACGCCCTGGAACAGTTGCCACGGCTGCTGGAAAAGCTGGGCAATCCCGGCCAGGCCGTCGAACAGTATCAGGCAACACTCAGAATGGAGCCCAACAACCAGGATGCCCATTTTCTGCTGGGATGCACCCTGGCCAAACAGGACAAGAAGGATGAGGCGTTCGCCGAGTTCGGGGAGGCGCTGCGGCTGAACCCCGATGACGCACGCGCGCGCAACGAACTGGGCGACCTGCTCGTGGAGTTGAAACGTCCCGATGAGGCGCTGAAACAATATGGGGAGGCGCTGCGCGTTGATTCGAATTTTGCCTATGTCCTGAACAAAATGGGCAAGATCAAGGACGGCCAGGAAAAGTACGAGGAGGGGATGGTTTTCTACAGGCAGGCGCTCGCGCTCAACCGCGAAAACCAGGACGCCCACTATCTGATAGCCTGCGACCTCGTCAAGGTGGGCAAGAAGGATCAGGCCTTTGCCGAGTTTGGGGAGGCGCTGCGGCTGAACCCCGATGACGCCCGGGCGCACAACGAGTTGGGCGATCTCCTTATGGAGCAGGAGCGCCCCGAGGAGGCGCTGAAACACTACGAGGAAGCCCTGCGGGCTGATCCCAATTTTGTCTTTGTCCTGATCAAGATGGGCAGAATCATGGACAGCAGGGACAAGCGCGCGGAGGCGGTCTCCTTCTATCTGCGGGCGCTTGCGCTCGACAAGGACAACCAGGACGTGCATTACCTGGCTGCCGGCGATCTCGTCCGCCTGGATCGCGGCGAGGAGGCCGCAGCCCACTTCGAGGAGGCGCTGCGCCTGAACCCGAAGGACGCGCGGGCACACAATGAATACGGCATGCTCCTGCGCGGCATGAAGAAGATGGACGACGCGGTGAAACATTTTGAGTTGGCGGTCCAGGCCAAACCGGACTTCGCACTGGCGCTAAACAACTGGGGCAACGCCCTGCTGGAAGGCGGCGGGGCCGCCGAAGCCGCACGACAGCAACCCGCCATCGGCCTGTGGGGCGGCGTACTGCCGGACAACAGCAGGTTCGACGAGGCCGAGGACAAGTTCCGCCGCGCGCTGAAAGTCCGGCCAAACGACGAATATGCCTACATCAATCTGGCGAAATCGGCCGAGCAGCAACAGCACTTTGATGATGCCGCCGAACTCTACCAGAAGGCAATGAAGAACTGCCCCGCCAATTCCATGATTCCCAACGACCTTGGGCTGATGCACTTCAACAGGGGAAACTATGACGAGGCGGTGAAGTGGTACAACGCCGCACTCCAGGTGGACCCCAAGAACCCGAAGATTTACAACAATCTGGGATACAACGCCTACGTCAACCACCGCCTGGATGAGGCCGTCGCCTTCTACAAACAGGCGCTCGATCTCATGCCCCGGTATGTGCTCGCCCTCACCAACCTGGGCACGGCCCTGGCGGACCAGGGAAAGATGGACGAGGCCATCACTGCCTACGAAACCGCGGTTGCGATTCGGCCGAATGCCGATCTCCTCAACAGCCTCGGCAACCAGTACCTGCGGAAAGGCGAGCACGCAAAGGCGCAGGGGGCGTTTGAGAAAGCCCTGCAAATGAATCCCGACCATGCCGCCGCGCAAGAGGGGCTGAAGAACGCGGTGGCGGCCCAGAAGTAGAATCGGGACAAGACTCCGTTTCACAACGCCTTCACTGGGAGCGTCGGCGAGATGCCGGCGCTCCCAGTATGGGCAGGTCTTATTGTCGACTGCGATGGCAGAGCGCGGCGGCGGTGCCGACGCAGTCCATAGTTGCTCCGGAAAAACATGCCTGTCATATGCCGCCTAAGATGATTGCCAAGGATAGGTTTGTTCCTTGACACTTTCATAGTTGGCATCAAGGGCGGACTGGAGCAGGAGGATGGCGGCGATGCGGCGCACCATTCCCGTCACATACTCCGCCTCGTCAAGCGTGAGGCACCGGCCAAGCATGCATTTCTCACGGTAACTGAGCCATTTCTTGATGACCTGGTACCCGCCAATGACAAACTCCCATGCCAGTCTGGGCACATTTGCCCAGTAGGCTGTGTCATTAAGATAAACGTCCACCGCCTCGTTGCCAAAGGCTGCGCACAATGTCCCAGTGGAGTGTGGACAAACTTCCAATCTTCCCTTGCCGGGCATGCACACGCCACCTTGGCCTGGGTGGCCCCAGCCTGCCGTAACGTCCAACTCGCCGACTTGCGGGTTTAGCGCGCCCCCGCCAACCCTTGAAATCACCCCAAGGCCTTTCAGTTGCGGATCAAGTTTTCCCTGCGTCACGCCGCCAACGGGCTTTTCCGTGTCCAGCAGAGCCGCAATGCGCCGCCCCTGTTCCGCTGACGACAACAATGCTTCTCTTGTTGCCGGCAATGGAATTCGCGGCCATCCCTGCCGTATTCCG
>CAIXUF010001245.1 GCA_903922535.1 Candidatus Hydrogenedentota bacterium | reverse complement strand
GGTGCCGCTGCCCGCACTGTTCACCACGCAGAAGGGAATCAACACGCCGCGCTATCCCACGCTGCCCAACATCATGAAGGCGAAGAAGAAGGAGGTCCGCGAGATCCCGGCGGGGCAGTTTGGCCTTGCGGCGGACAGCCTTTCCGCGCAGGTCGTCACCGAGTCGATAAGCCTGCCGCGCCAGCAGCGCCTGTGCCGGGTAATCGAAGGGGACAGCGGACAACGTGTCAAGGAGCTGGTCCGGGTCCTCCACATGGAGGAGAAAGTGCTGTGAGGCAAACAAGAATTCAGGAGTCAGGAGTCAGAATAGAAGACCGTATATTTCTGCCCGCTCCGCTGACTGTCCTCTCGGATTGTTCTTCTCCGCGCGCTTCAGCGTCCTCTGCGTCTCTGCGTTCAATTGTCCCGTCCTCCCTAGACCCAAGACCCTAAACCCTAGACCCTCTGTGGAGTGTTTGTCATGAGCGTTCTTGTGCTGTTGGAACAGCGGGGCCGGTTGCGAAAATGCGCGTTTGAGGCGGCGTCTGCCGCGCGCGATATCGCCCACGCCGCGGGGGTGCCGCTCAATGCGGTCTACATTGGTGCGTCGCTTGCCGACGAGAGCACCGACCTGGCGGGGCTGGGCATCGCGCGCGTCTTCGCCTATGAAAACGAGGCGCTGCATCACTATTCGAACGATGCCCATGTCGGCATAGTGGAAGGCCTGGTCCGCGAACTGGGCGCGCAGGTCGTTATTGGGTCGGCGTCGGCGCTGGGCAAGGAACTGTGCGCATCCGTTGCCGCGCGGCTGGACGTGGATTTGGTGCAGGACTGCGTGTCCTGCGCGTGGGACAACGGCCTGACGGCCGTCAAGCCGCTCTATGCGGGCAAGGTCCTTTCCACGGTCCGCGTCACATGCACGCCGGCCATGGCCTCGCTTCGGCCCAACGTGGTGTCCGTGGTGCGCGACGATTCGCCGGCGCCGGAAGTTGAACACCGTCTCCTGTCCGAGGTCACGCTGCGCAGTGTGATCAAGGCCGTGACCGAGGCGGCGGCGGGCGTGGTGGAACTGACGGAGGCCAAGATTGTGGTTTCCGGCGGCCGCGGGCTGGGCGGACCGGAGGGCTGGCCCGTGCTGAAGGAATTGTGCGCGGCGCTGGGCGCGGCGCTGGGCGCGAGCCGTGCCGCGGTGGACGCGGGCTGGATACACCACAGCCACCAGGTCGGCCAGACCGGCAAGGTGGTCTGCCCGGACCTCTATATTGCATGCGGCATCTCGGGCGCGATCCAGCACCAGGCGGGGATGCGGCCCGCCAAGATTATCGTGGCCGTCAACAAGGACCCATCGTCCCCCATCTTCAAGGTTTGCGACTACGGCATTGTGGGCGACCTGTATGAGATCGTGCCGCTGCTGACGCAGGAATTGAAACAGACGCTTGTATAGCGTCCAAAGTGATCGCAATCAAACCGGGTTCCGTCTCGAAAGTAAGACCATGCAAGAGCAGCCGAAAATGATGCCGTCAAGTCCCCTTTTGCTTGCCGCGGCGAAGCGGTTCGGCGAAGCTGGAAAGGGGGATTTAGAGGCTTGTGGGACCTTTCGCATGTCCGAAAAGGCCGCCGTTTTAAGTCCCCCTTTGAAGGGGGATTTAGGGGGATGTTGGTCTTGCGCGAAATTCCACATCCCCCTGCCGCTTCGCGGTGTCCCCCTTCAAAGGGGGACTAAGACCGTTCGGCCCTCTGTCAATCGCGCAAACATCGTCCCTGAGAACAGCACTCAATGATAAGCCTGCCTGAAAAGATCGTTTTCGCCCTGATCCTTGCCGGCTCCACGGCGTGGTTCGTCAGGCGGGTCAGCGTGCTCATTCGCCTCATCCGCATGGGCAGGCCCGACTCCGATGACCGCTTCGGCCATCCCGTCCGGCGCATCGCCGACGTGCTCGTCGATGTGTTCTCGCAGCGCAGGGTCTTCCGCAAGCCTGTGGTTGGTGCGTTCCACGTTCTGATCGTGTGGGGCTTCTTCGTGTATGCCATCAACACGATTAACCACTTCGCGGGCGCGTTCCTGCCTGACTTCGATCTGCTGGGCCACTCGGGCTTTGCGCTCTGGTACGCGGCGGTGGCCGACGTTTTCGCCGTGCTTATCATTGTCGGCGTGCTCGGTCTGGCCTTCCGCCGCCACGTGCTGCGCCCGTCCAGCCTGACCCGGCCGTCGGCCGAGTCCGTACTGGTGTTCACCTTCATCGGCGGCGCGATGGTGGCCTATCTGCTGGACCACGCGGTGCATATGGCGCTGGGCATCCATCCCCGTTCCGAGTACCACATCGTGGCCTTGATGCTTGCTCCAGTCTTCGTGGGGTGGAACGAACTGCTCCTGAACGTGATCGGGCATGTTGCCTGGTGGTTCGACAGTGTCACGCACCTCGTGCTGGTCGCGCTGCTGTTCATCCCGACCAAGCACCTGCACCTGCTGGCCGGTCCGATCAATCTCGTGTTTCGGCGGACCCGCCCGCGCGGGCAGTTGGCGACGATGGACCTGGAGGCGGAGGACGCCGAGTCCTTTGGCGTGGCGAAGATCGAGGACTACACCTGGAAGCAGAATCTGGACCTGCTCGCCTGCATCGAGTGCGGGCGCTGCCAGGACTACTGCCCCACGGCCAACACAAACAAGCCGCTGAACCCCAAGAAACTTATTGTCGATCTCAAGCACCACCTGCTGCAGGTCGGCCCGGCGCTGCTGCATGCGAAGACCGGCCCGCAGCCGGCGGAACGGCCCGCGACACCGGACATGATCGGCGGCGTGATAGATGTTGACACCGTGTGGGCCTGCACCACCTGCGCGGCCTGCATCGAGCACTGCCCCATGGGCATCGAGCACATCGACAAGCTCGTGGACATGCGGCGGCATCTGGTGCTCATGGAGGCGGAGTTTCCCGCCCAGGCCGATGGCGCGTTCCGCAACATGGAAACAGCGGGCAACCCGTGGGGCTTCGCGCCCACGGCGCGGGCCGGATGGGCGCAGGGACTGGATGTGCCGCTCATGGCGGACAAGGAGAATGCCGACGTGCTGTTCTGGGTGGGATGCGGCGGGTCCTATGACGACCGCTGCAAGCGCATCTCCGTGGCCATCGTGGAGATTCTCCGCGCCGCGGGCGTGGACTTCGCCATTCTCGGACCCGAGGAGCGCTGCACCTGCGAGAGCGCCCGCCGCCTCGGGAACGAGTACCTGTACCAGACGGCCACGCAGGAGATTGTGGAGACGCTCGGCAAGTACGCGTTCAAACGCATCATGACGGCATGCCCCCATTGCTTCAACACCTTCGCCAACGAGTATCCAACCTTTGGCGCGAAGTACGACGTGGTGCATCATGCCTCGTTCATCAACGAACTCATCGTCGGCGGGAAGCTGGCCCTCAACGGGCACAGCTCCGAACATTCCGCCATCGCGGTGCATGACTCCTGTTATCTTGCCCGGCACAACGGCATCATTGACGCGCCGCGCGAGGCGTTGCAGGCTGCGGGCGGGACGCTCGTGTCCGTGCCGCGCGAGGGACTCAAGGGTTTCTGCTGCGGCGCGGGCGGCGGACGCATGTGGCTGGAAGAAACGCTAGGCGAGCGCATCAACCGCGTTCGCGCGAAGGAACTGGCCGACACGGGGGCGAAGACCGTGGCGACGCTGTGCCCGTTCTGCATGACCATGCTCGTGGACGGCGCCAAGGCCAACGACGATGGCGCGGTGGAATTCAAGGATATCGCGGAAATCATCGCGGAAATGCTTCCGGGCGCACACGTATGATGGGAAACATTCCCCTAAATCCCCCTTCGAAGGGGGACTTAAGACAAGCGCGCGTCCGCAACCCGTATCGCAGGCGTTCCGCCTGCCTTAATACCGGCGATACGAACCACGAGGCAGGCGGGATGCCTGCGGTACGGCCGGTGCCAAGGCAGGCGGGACGCCTGCGATACGAAAATGACAACGGTGCATAACGAAAAGGTGTAGAGAACATGCCTGACAAACTGGCCGATCTGCGGACCATCAAGTTCCTCCTTCACGAAGTGCTGAAGCTCGAAGAACTGCTCCAGTTCCCGTACTACGAGGACCATTCGCGCGAGACGCTCGACATGGCCGAGGACACTGCCTACCAGCTTGCGCACGAGGTGTTCTGGCCCAGCTACCAGGACTTCGACCGCGAGGGCGCGCAGTTCGACGGGCAGAAGGTCACCGTGCCCAAGGCGATGCACGAAATATGGAGGCAGTGCACCGAGGGCGGGTGGATTGGCCCCAACGTGTCCTACGACGAGGGCGGCCAGCAGTTCCCCATCACCATCCACGCGCTGGCCTGTTTCCTGTTCAACTGCGGCAACACCGCCGCGGCCATGTATCTCGGCCTCACCTACGGCACGGCGCACCTGATCAAGACCTTCGGCTCGAAGGAGCTTCAGGATCTGTACATGGCCAAGCTCTTCGCAGGCCAATACGCGGGCACCATGGTGCTGACCGAGCCGGACACGGGCACGTCGGTGGGCGACATGACCACCACGGGATCCAAGTCGCCCGACGGCGGCTGCTGGCTGCTGCGCGGCAACAAGCGCTTCATTTCCGGCGGCGACCACGATCTGACCGAGAACATCATCCACGCCGTGCTGGCGCGGACCGAAGGCGCGCCCCCCGGGATCAAGGGGCTCAGCCTGTTCATCGTGCCCAAGTTCCGCGTTAACGACGACGGCAGCCTCGGCGAATGGAACGACGTGACCACCACGGGCATTGAGCACAAGATGGGGCTCAAGGGCTCCGCCACCGCCTCGCTCAGCTTTGGCGAAAAGGGCGACTGCCGGGCGTGGCTTGTCGGCGAGGTCAACCACGGCCTGAAATACATGTTCGAGCTGATGAACATGGCGCGCGTGTTCACCGGCATGCAGGCCGTCGGCGTGGCGTCGGCCGCCTACCACTGCGCGCTGGAGTACGCGCGGACGCGCGTGCAGGGCCGCGACATCACCAGCAAGGACCCGCTGGAGCCGCAGATTCCGATCATCCAGCATCCCGACGTGCGGCTCATGCTGCTGAAACAGCGGGCCGTGGTGGAGGGCTGCCTGGGGCTGTTCCTCTACTGCGCGCGTGTGCACGACCAGGAGCACGCCGTCACGGACACGGAGGAGCAGCAGCGGCTGCACCTGCTGCTGGAGGTGCTCACGCCCTGCTGCAAGGCCTACGGCTCCGACGCCGCCTTCGAGTCCATCCGCCTTGCCATCCAGTGCCACGGCGGTTCGGGCTACTCCGAGGAGTATCCCGTGGCGCAGATGCTGCGCGACTGCAAGGTCTTCTCCATCTACGAGGGTGCCAACGGCATCCAGGCGCTCGACCTGCTCGGCCGCAAGGTGCCGATGATGGGCGGCATGGCCGTCCAGGCGCTCATGGCCGAGATTGGAAAGACGATAAACGAGGCCAAGGCACTCGCGCCCATCAAGGATTTGGCCGAAAAGATTGAGACGCTGCAGAACGAGGTCGTGCGTGCCACGATGCACTTGGGCATGAAGGGCATGTCGGGCGAAGTGCACCTCTTCGTGTGCAACGCCACCGCGTATTTGGAGATGTTCTCGCAACTGGCCATTGCATGGCAGTTGCTCATGCAGGCCGTCATCGCGCAGAAGGCGCTCGACGCGGGAAGCACGGAAGAGAATTTCTACAGGGGTAAGATCGAGACCGCGCGCTATTACGCCGGCTACAACGTGCCGCACGCGATGGCCACGGCGCAGATGCTCACGGCGGACGAGCGCACGGCGCTTGACTTCAAGACAGAGTGGTTCTGAGCAGACAAGCGTCTGCCAGAGAGATTCGCAGAAGATCCGTGCCCGGCTATGGTGAGTCGAAATTACCGGACGACACCCTCCTTCCCCGGATGGGATGAAGAAATTGCCTGGGCGACACCTTCCTTCCCCGGAGGGGTGAAGAAATCGGCGGGCGATATCTTCCTTCCCCGCAGGGGAAGAATGTGAATAGCCGGAGGTGACCGAAGGGAACCTCCGGTCATGTGGCCGAAAAGCCCATCAACCCCGGAGCGGGTTGAATGTGGACCCCACGCAAAAGTCTTGGCCTTTCACATTCAACCCGCTTCGGGGTTGACCGTTTCTCATTCCGTATACCGGGGGTTCCCTTCGGTCACCCCCGGCTACTCACATTGGTCCCTCCGGGACCGAAGGGCGGGACTACTCACATTGGTCCCTCCGGGACCAAAGACAGGCGAACGGAACAGTCTTGCCGTCACTTCGTCGGCGTGTACCTCATCGTGAAGCGCGTGGCAATAGTGGTCGCGGCGGGGCGTGTCAAGGCGATTCGGGTTAGCAGGCCCTTTTTGTGGTTGGCCTTGCAGGCTTCGGTGAGCGGTTCGGTGGTGAAGATGCCCTGGTCGGCGGTGATTACCAGCCCACCCTTGTCCGTGGTGATGCGGGCGGTGTTGCCGTTGACCTCGACCTTTTGCCAGGTGACGAAGGCCTCTTCCACTTCCATCCCAGCGCCGTTGAAGGCAAGGGTGTCCTCCAGCGTGAACGTGCCGTCCTGCAGCGCTGCGCGTCGGGACGCCTCGCGGAGTTCGGGGATGCCGTAGGCGTTCTCGAAACGGATGGCGACGGACTTGTCTCCCGTGCGTTCTATCGTGCCGTTGAACTGTTTTCCGGGCTGTTGCAGCTTGCCGCCGATGCGGGGCACGCTGTGGCCGTAGGAATTGGCGAAGACGTTGTCGTAACGCTTCTTGCTGAAGTAGTCGGCGTTGTACAGGCCGCCGCCGGGATCGCACAGGCAGGCGACGCCGTCGTAGCAGAGGACGAAACTGCCGATGTCGTTGTGGTTGTGCGGCTCGTCGTTGTGGCCGGCCTTGATGGCCAGAACGGCGGGGCCGGAAACGAACTTGGCAATGCCGGACTTGGGCAGGAACGCTTCGCGGAGCGGCGGTTCCGCCACTTTCGTGCCATCCCACCAGGTCAGGTTGCGCAGCAACGTGTTCAAGCGCCAGTCGGTCGGGTTGCCGACGAGTCCAAGCAGTTCGGTCGCGCCCGTCCGCTGCGAAATGCGCGCGGCAAGGTAGGGCTCCACCTCCGAGGTCTCGTGCGCGTCGGCGAAGCTGGCGTAGACGCCGTTGCCCAGGTACACCGTGCCGGGATACTGCGCGATGGCCTTCATCTTCTCCTGGCCGAGCAGGTCCATTGTGCCGTTGGTGCGCTCGCGCAGCATTTCGGCGAAGGACACGTAATGGCTCAGGCCGTAGTTCCAGTAGCCGATGCCCTCCAGGCTTGCGCCGTCCTCGGTGAATGCGTTCTTGATGAAACGGTCCAGTTGTTCAAGCACGGTCGTGAGCGCCTGTGACAGGCGGGCCGGGTCATCTTCAAGCAGCAGAAAGGTTTGGCCGACGGAACCGGCGCAGACGCCGGTCCAGTTGTTTCGCCCGGAGCCCCAACTGTATTCCGCGCCATGCGCGAGGTAGGGGTCCATGATGCGCCGCTTGATCTCGTCGCGCACCCGATTGCGGATTTCCTCCGGCAGCCGGTCGCCGAGGACCATCAACACTTGCGCCAGGTCGCAGCCTGTTTCGGATGCAAACAGGTCGATGAATTGCACACTGCCGCCCCGCTCATGCGCGGGCACCACCCAGGTGGTCTCCTCGCAGATGCTCCAGATTAGATCGTTGATGCGGTCGATGCGCGCGTCGCTGTGATCCAGCCACGCCGCGATCACCTCGCGCGTCAGCAGTGTGCGTTTCTCAAAGTACGGCCCCTCATAGGGCGGACGTTCCCCGGCAACCTTGAAGCGGCGGTACAGCGTGTAGGTTGTCGCGGGCATGGTGGTCGTTGACGCGCTTTCACGCGCCCAGGGCAGGATCTGTCCGGCCACGGGCATTTTCGCCCATTCTTCGGGCGTGCGGGCAGTCAACTCGGGGAACAGCGGTCCCGACTTGCCCGCCTCCAGTGCGTGAAGAATCTTCGCGGCGGGGTCCGGTTTTGCTTCGGCAACCGGTTCGGCCACGGGGGGTGTTGCCGCATGCCTGCAACCCAGCGTGAACAGGGCGCAGGCACACACAGACAGAAGGACAAGGTGTTGTGTTTTCATGCCCATACTATACGGCGAACCGCATGACCGTTTCAGCCATCGCCTTCGCCCCCAATCACCGGACAAGGACAAGGCGTCTTGCGAGACATGGTTGTTACGAACGGTGTTCTATGGGGACTTATGCCGCTGTTATTCACCTGCATTGGCCAGACTTTTCACTATGTGCGAGTGTCGGTATCAGGTCCCGCAGGGACCAATGTGAATAGCCGGAGGTGAAACCTCCGGTATATGGCAGAAGACATCATCCAACCCCTTGGGGTTGAATGTGGAAAGCAGGTCGTGTGTGTGCCTCTCACATTCAACCCCAAGGGGTTGGAAAACAGGGGGCAATTACCGCGGTACCGGAGGTTTCACCTCCGGCTATTCACATTTGTTCCCTTCGGGAACCACGACAGGTTCGCATGTCGCATGTTTATCCGGCCGGTGGTCCGAGAAACGGAGCCCCATCTTTCTTGGCTGGCCGCCACAATACCCCATCCAAACCCGAATGGACTCATTTGTCCAACTTATCCGACAAGTAAGTATCCCCCGGCAAAGCCGGGGGCTTTATATTGTGAGCCGCTCAAAGCGGCTTTGCGAGGTCGCTAACGCGGCCTCGGTTGTTTGGAGCCGCC
>CAIXUF010001244.1 GCA_903922535.1 Candidatus Hydrogenedentota bacterium | reverse complement strand
CGCCCGGCACGGCGCCGGGGATTAAGGTCGAGTTCTCCTACCCGGTCGGGAGTCTGTCGTCTCTGAAATGGACGCCGACGCTGCCGACGGGCTGGACCCTCGCCGCGGCAAGCAACGCCACCACCACCGCCGCGTATACTCTGACCGGGAATGGCGTGGTGGTGCCGATCGGAGACTTGGGCGCCAATCCGGTGACGTTCTATATCTATGCCAACGTCCCGGGCAACCAGACATCCATCGTGACCTTCACCAACGCTTCCGTGGACCTTACGTTCACACCCGGCAGCGGCAGCGCCATCTCGGCGACTTCGGTGGCCATGGCTGACAACGCCGAATGCTGGCGTTTTCACAGCGCCGATTACGGTCGTCGCGTGAGCGGCCGGACCGTGGCAGGCGGGTCGGACTGGGTCATCGACGCCACTGAGATGAACCGCGTCCTCGCTTACTGGCGTAATACGGGCGGTAATTACTACCTCAACTCCTCCGGCCTGGATGGCTATTCCGTGGTTGCGGGCACCGACCCGGCGTCCGCGCTGCACTCCGCCGATTACGAAGGCACGTATGGTGTGATCGACGCAGCCGAAGCGGCACGGGTGGTTGGTTACTGGCGTGCCGGCGGCTACCAGGTGAATGCCTCGAGCATCGACGGCTACGCGGACAACGCGCCGCCGCAACTGCACCCCCTGATGGTTGGCAGTCTCGCGTCCTCCGCGCCCAGCGCAACCCTCACGCAGACCGGGCCGGCACAGTACGACGCGAACGGCACCGTCGTGGTGAACGCCACGCTAACCTATAGCGGCCGACTCCTCGCCCTGAGCTGGACTCCCACGCTGCCGGCCGGCTGGCAGATCGTTGCAGTCAGCGGCCAGGGCAACCCGGAACTCCAACGCGGCGAGGTGCTCTTCACCTCCACCGACGCCGAACTGCCGAACCCGCTCACATTCACCTACACGGTTCAGGTGCCGCTCTCGGCCCGCGGCACGGTGACGTTGGACAGCGTGGCCAAACCCATGCTCCAGGGGGTCGTCAATACGCTGGTCGTGCCCATGTCGCAGTCCCTGGTGATGACGGTGAAAGATACCGACCACAGCGGTCTTCCCGACGGCTGGCAAATGCACTACTTTGGCCACCTTGGCGTGGATTCTCTGGCCGACGCCGACGGCGACGGCATGAACAACCTCGACGAAGCCCTCGCCGGCACCAACCCGAACGACGCCACGTCGCGGCTGATCATCACAGACTTTGACGCCACCAATGGCAAGATGGTGCTGCGTTGGCAGAGTGCGGCTGACCGCACCTACACCATCCTCGGCGCTGCGGCGCCCACGGGTCCGTTTACGCCGCTGGCGACCGGCATCCCGTCCACCCCCCCCGAGAACACCACGGAAGTCGAAATGGGTGGGAACCAGTTCCTGCGGGTGCAGGCGGAGTGATCCGGAACACAGGCCCGGTGACGTGCTACCGGAGTGGCCGTCCTCCTTCGTCCTCGTCGAAAGATCGGGGACGAAGGACGGCGCAGCGATTTGGAGTGCGTCGGATTGACGCCGCCTTTGTTGCAGGACAGGGCATCTGAACTGCTCAACGTTTGACAGGACATAGGAAATGCAACCGACGGGCCGCCGGACAATTTCCGCCGTAACCCCCGGAAAAGCCTTTCCTTCCCGTCCCGCCCCTTTCTTGTCGCTCCTTGTCTCCCGCTCCGCACTCCGCATTTCCCCCGCCACCCGCCACCTCCCACCTCCCACCTTCTCCGCCCCCCGCTCGCCGGCAACAATCCTGTTGAATCCCGTGAATCCTGTCAAAAGATTCTCCGCAACCTCCGGGAATGTCAACTCGTCGCAAACAACAATTGCCGAACAAACCCAATTCGACGGTGCTCCGCCACTCCCGCCGCGAAGTCAGGTACGTTCTCTTGACATGATTGGCGGCATCTTCAGATCTTTTCGACTGTCCAACCGCCTGTTGCTGGCTTGTTTTTGCGTGTGGACCGTCTGCGCTAAGGCTGCGGATCCCAGCGTCACCACCGACCAATCGGACTACGAGCCCGGTTCCACGGCGAACATTTCCGGTTCTGGATTCCAGGCGGGCGAAACCGTTCAGTTGCAGGTCG
>CAIXUF010001243.1 GCA_903922535.1 Candidatus Hydrogenedentota bacterium | reverse complement strand
GATCGCCCTTTCTCATCACGTCCATCACCATCAGCAGGGGCGTTGTCTTGGTCTGGGTCTCATCCAGAGTGAAGTCCCCAAGCGCCTTGACCTTTTCAATGGAGCCCTGGCCCTTGAACCGCAGCTCTTTGATCGGCTTCAGGTCAGCTCCATACGCCCGGACCACAACTTCCCACGGCGCGTCCTTTAGCGCATCCGCATCGTCCAAGAGGAACACCGGCACAGACAGCGGCACGCCGCAGGACGATGCCTTTTCGAAAATGACCACGGCCACGAGCGGCGAGAAGCTGTCCTGGATCAGGTAGTGGGCGATCTTCGGCGTGCCGTACCAGTCGACCGTTGACCAGGATGCTGCGGGGCTGTTGTCGTTCAACTTGTAATAGAGGGCGCCCGTGCTCATGGGCCAGCGTGTCCGCATCCGCTCAAGGGCATGACGCACGCCGACGGCCTGGCCCAATTGCGAGCCGACAATGAACTTCTCCATGGTCGCGCCTTCCGTGAAATACTGCGACATCCGCGTCAGCCGATTCAGATCATTCGCCGTGTTAAACTTCGGCGTATGGTAGGCAAAGCTTCCGTCACCCTTGACAGGCCACACATTCTTTTCAGCGTCGGGCAGAAAACGCTGGACAGATTCGTAGCACGGATAGGCAGCGACACCGAACTCACCATAGAAGATCGCCTTCATCGTAAAGGCATGATCAATGTGCTGGCCGCCCCAATACACGTTGTAATCATGCGCACTGCCGCCGGCCGGTTCCCCGCGATGAAAATCCCGCGTGCCGTCCAACTCGATATTCAGCCTGCCCATCATGTCAATCGCGGGGCCGTACGGTTTGCCCGACTCGTTTCCTCCGGTATAAATGGCCAGTGAGGGATGACTGCGCAGACGCAACGTCCCTTCGCGCACCGTCCGTTCGAGCATGTCGTAAGGCTGGGAGTTATGCGAGTTCCATGCGGTCGGCCACTCCTGCATGACCATGATTCCCTTGCGGTCGCACAAATCGTAAAAGTCCTCCGTCTCCACCATGCCGCTGCCCCACGCCCTCAGCATCTGGATGTGCTGATTCGCCGCCAAAGTAAGCAGGCGGTCGTACCGCTCTCTGGAGAAATCCATCATGGCGTCCGCCGTACACCAGCCGGTTCCCTTCACGAACATGGGCTGGCCGTTGATGACGAACGTCCAGTCGAACACATTCGAATTCGGCCTTCCGTCGACCGGCGCCATTTCCACGGTGCGGATTCCGAAGCAGAGTTCCTGCACGTCCGCCCGTCCAGCGCCCTTCGGCGAGAAAGCGAGCCGGAGGCGGTAGAGGTTCGGCTCGCCCATGTCCACTGGCCACCAGAGTTGGGGCTCAGGCACCGTCAGCCTCAAATGGATCTCTTTGACCGCCGACTGCGCTTCGATGTCCTGCTCGAAATGGAAAGCCTTCCCTTTGAAATTCTCCGGGGCGATCACGCCCGACAGCTTGCCAGACCATCCGTTCTCAGAACCGGCGAGTGCCGCGACAAGCTCCACGATGCCCTTGCCGGCGTCGCGCGTGGCCACAAAGGGCGACCGCACCCTGACCGCAGGCTCGCCGCGAAGTCCCACCGAACGCCAGAGGCCCAGAGGCGGGAACTTCGAGTAGTGCCAGCCGTAGCTGTTGTTGAAAACAACGGTCTTCTCCCAGTCGATTGCGCGGTCCAGCTTAACAACCAGGGTGTTCTCATCCTGCAACAGCTCCCGCACCGGATAGCTGATCGAGTCGAACATGCCCTCGTGCTCGCCCAGCCTCCTGCCGTTAAGCCAGACCGTGCATTTGTTGCAGACACCCTCGAAGAACAGCGTCTCGTCCTGCCCCTTCGGAGGACGCGGGAACACCTTTTTATAATAGTAGGTCTTGAACGACCATTCCCGCGCGATTTCCTGATTCCGCCCCAGAAACGGATTCGGGATGACGCCGGCCTGAGCCAGCGCCGTATGCACACTGCCCGGCACCGGCGCCTTCATCGCATTCGTCCAGGCACCTGTCAGCCGCTCTTCAGGAGTGCCGCCTTCAACCAGTTGCCACTCCCCGTCCAGCGAACAAACCGGAAACAACCCAGGCAACTTGTGGGAGCCCGCTTGCAGGGAGACCGGCAGAGCCGGCGAGTCCAGAGGCGAGGGCCCCGCCTTGAAACTCGCCCGGTCTAGCTCACTTTTAGAAGTGCCTGATCCGCCTTCGGACATCGGACTGCCGTTCGCCGAGGAGTCTGCAAACTCCTTGGCGCCCCGCACAAAATCGAAATGCCACAAACCGACGGTCTGGGCGTCGGCACTGAAAGGCGCGTCAGGAACCCGCGAAAGGTTCCTGACGCAGTTGGAAAGGCGGACCTCGTCG
>CAIXUF010001242.1 GCA_903922535.1 Candidatus Hydrogenedentota bacterium | reverse complement strand
GACCGTGTCGTCGTCCACGATGAGAAGATGACCCACGCCGCAACGGGCCAGCGCCTCGACCGCCCAGCTTCCGACGCCTCCGATCCCAAGCACAGCCACCTTCTTCTGGCGCAGCAGGGCAAGGCATTCTTTGCCTATGAGCAATTCGGTGCGTGATAGTGGGTGCTGTCGGGGCATGGATTTCGCTTTCGTCACGGGACTTGGGCATTTCAAAAAAAAGCAATGGACGGAATGGACCGGATGGACTCTCTGGACGAAATGGACATTCGACCGATACGCTTCTCGATTCCGTCCACAGTGTCCACGGTCGGCCCGAGTACCGCAGGGTCAACGGCCGTTGCCATGATTATAGTTCATTTCGCGGTCTGGCTTCCGCGCCTTCCGCTTGTGCCGGTCCCCCCTGTTCCTCTATGTTATCCCCATGGCGTCGCTGACGGGTTGCGTGCGCTCGCGCCGATGCCGCTGAAATGGTCACAATCAAAAGGAATGTCATCGCCATGGTCCATGCACACAAATCATGTCTTCTTGCGGTCACCTTGAGTGTTCTGTTTGCGGCCCTTCCCGTTTTCGGGCAGACTTCGGGAACGCAGACCGGAGCGGGTCTGGCAGAACAGTTTGCCAACCCCGGACCGGAGTTCCGTGGCAAGCCCTTCTGGAGTTGGAACGGCGACCTGAAGCAGGATGAGCTGTTCCGCCAGATCGGCGTGCTCAAGGACATGGGCATGGGCGGCTACTTCATGCACTCGCGCACGGGGCTGGCGACGGAGTATTTGGGCGAGGACTGGTTCAAACTGATCAACGCCTGCGCGGACGAGGGCAACCGCCTCGGCCTGGAGTCCTGGCTCTATGATGAGGACCGCTGGCCCAGCGGCACGGCGGGCGGTCTGGTCACGGCCGAGCCCAAATTCCGCCAGAAGTTCATGACGCTCCAGAATGTTCCCGCGGCGGACTTCAAGTGGCGCGACGGCATCGTCGCCGCCTTTGCCTGCAAGCTCGACGGCACCAGTTTCACCGACTGCGAGCGGCTTGCGCCGCAGGACAAGGCGGCCGCCGGCAAAACCGTGCTTGTCTTCAGTGTTGAGGAGGCCAAGCCCTCCTCCTTCTACAACGGCAGCACCGATGTGGACAGGCTCAACCGGGAAGCCACGGAGTATTTCATCAAGTTGACCCACGAGAAGTACAAGGAACATTGCGGCGACCGGCTGGGCAAGACCATTTCGGGCATATTCACCGACGAGCCGCACCACGGATCGACTTTCTCAAGCTTTGGCCAGGGCAACAGCAATGCCGGCGGCATGACCCCCTGGACCGAGGGGCTGCCCGCGGCATTTCAGGCGCGGTTTGGACATGACATCATTGACCAGTTGCCCGAGCTGTTCCTCAAGAAGGACGGCCAGGCTATTGCGGCTGTCAAATGGCAGTACATGGAACTGCTGGAGTCGATGTTTCTGGAGAACTGGTGCAAGCCCATCCGGGAATGGTGCGACCGTGAACACATGATCTTCACCGGCCATTTCCTGCACGAGGACAGCCTGGTCAGCCAGGCCGTCCCCCAGGGCTCGCTCATGCGGGCGTACGAATATGAGGATTACCCCGGCGTGGACGTGCTGACCGAGGGCAACCGCAATTACTGGATCGTGAAGCAGGTTTCGAGCGCCGCGCGCCAGCTTGGCCAGAAACACATCCTCAGCGAGCTGTACGGCTGCACGGGTTGGCAGATGAACTTCCAGTCGCACAAGGCCGCGGGCGACTGGCAGGCGCTGTTCGGCGTGAACCTGCGCTGTCCGCACCTGTCGTGGTACACCATGGCCGGCGAGGCCAAGCGCGACTATCCGGCGAGCATCTTTTTCCAGAGCGGCTGGTGGAGCGACTACCACTTCGTGGAGGACTATTACGCCCGGCTCAACACGCTGCTGGCCCAGGGGCGTCCGGTGTGCGACGCGCTTGTGCTGAATCCCATCGAAAGCACCTGGTGCCAGGCGGGCATTGGCTGGGCCGACGGGCTCTCGGCGAAAACCGAAGAACTCCAGGAACTGGAGCGGGGCTATGAGAAGATGTTCTTCTTCCTCACCGGGTCGCATATTGACTTCGACTACGGCGATGAGGAAATGTTCGCCCGGCTCTGCCATGTGGACCACGACGGGGACACGCCGGTGCTCCGCTTTGGCAAGGCCGACTACCGTGTCGCCGTAGTTCCCATGATGACGACCATCCGCAGCAGCAGCCTGCGGCTGCTCGACGAGTTCCAACAGGCGGGCGGCAGGGTTGTCTTTGTCGGCGAGGCGCCCGCCTATGTGGATGTTGTCCAGTCCCGGGCCGCCGCGGAACT
>CAIXUF010001241.1 GCA_903922535.1 Candidatus Hydrogenedentota bacterium | reverse complement strand
GGTCTTTCTCGTTGCCCTTGCGGGCTGTTCCAAGCCGCCCGCACCGGGACCACCCAACCCCGTCGAAAAGCCGGGATGGAAGCTGGTGTTTGACGACGAATTCGACGGGCCGGGCCTGAACGCGTCCCTGTGGATGACGGGCTTTCCCTGGGGACGGTGCAGCGACATCGCCTACAGCACGGACGGGGACAATATGTCCTTCGCGGACGGCGCGGTGAGGTTGACAGCGAAACGGGGGGCGGTCAACGGCTTCTGTTTCGATTGGGATGAGACTGGCGCGTTCACACCGTACTACAAGAATTTCGACTACAGCACCGGCATGCTGTACTCGGCGCAGCCGTTCAAATACGGCTACTACGAGTGCCGTTTCCGCGCGCCGGCAGGCAAGGGGTTCAATGCGGCGTTCTGGCTGTATGGGGAGAAGGCGGAAGAGGTGGACATTTTCGAGATCGTGGCGGAGGACAACGGCGCGGCGCAGATGACCCTGCACTGGAAGGAAAACGATCCGCTGGTGAACACGTCACAGTGGATACAGCATGTCATGCCAACCGGACCGGCCTTAGCCGCCGGGTTCCACACCTTCGCGCTGGAATGGACGCCGGAAAAGGTGGTGTGGTATCTGGACAACTGGGAAGTGCCGCAACCGCTGTTCACGCAGTTCATCCAGGGGCGGCACATTCCAGACGTGGAAATGCATGTGATTCTTACATTGGGTGTTGGCGGGATGGGCGGCGACCCGGATGCGACGACAGTCTTCCCGGCGGACTTTGTCGTGGACTACGTGCGCGTCTATCAGCGGTAGGGTGTGCGCAGCGAAGCGGAGCGCACCGTCTTTCCTTCACTGCACAAGCGACCCATGTTCTTGCATCACGGCGTCGAAATCACCAACGAAACACCACCAATTCGTCAGCGTTTTGCCTTGCCAGGTGAGGCCGTTGCCGGGACCGGGCAGGTGCTGCATCCAATACTGGAACCATTTCAGGCTTTGCCCCTGCCATGCTCCGCTGCCCATGAGCCTCTTCTCGCCCGATCCGTCCGGTTTCCAGTCGTCCATGTCTGTGAGGACCTGGCGCGGATTGTTCCAGTCATAGTCCTTCTCACCATTGGGCGGGTAATGCGCCCATCCGCATCCGGGATGGACGATCTTGTTTGACCTGTCGCTGCCCACGAACCTGCCCCAGAACAGCAGGGAGGACCACTGGGCGCGAGGGGTGTGGTCCCGGCCGTCGGCCGCGTTCAGCAGCGCCTCGATCTGGTGCATGTGGTCTTCCACGGCCTCCGAGACCCCGCGCTGGTAGTTGTAGTGGTACACGGTGTAGGTCCTGGACAGCATGGGCAGATCACGCCGGTCGCGGTCGGAGTTGCTGATGTCGCCGAAGGGGCCGGCCATGTTCGATTCCCAAAGGCCCACCTTGCCGCCGTGGTAGGCCCAGATCCAGACCTCTTTGACGCCCCGTTCCTCCACCCACTTCTTGATGCCAACACGCTCCATAATCGCGCTGTAGTCGGTCATGGGCTCCTTGTGAAAAAGCTTGCGGACCGTGGGAAGCGGTTCCAGAAACTCGACCGTGTCCACCACCGTGTATTTCAGATTGGGCTTGGCGGATGCATCCTTGAAACCGCGCCAGCGCGACCCTTCCTCAAGCGCGGCAACAATCTCCCCCGTCAGGTTCTCGGTCTTTGCGCGGACGGCGTCCACGGGACCGTCCACGTCGCCGGTGACACTGACATCAATATTGCCGTCCTTCACCGGAAAATAGCGCACGACCAGCACGGGAATGGAGAAGGGCGGGGCGCCATCCGCGCCCGCGACGGCGCAGAATATCAGCGCGAGGATCGCCATAAACGGCCGATAGCGAAGCATGGCAACGCTGCCTTCAATGTGGACGCGGCATCCTGCCGCGTTCTTTTCGTGTGACTTCTGTTCAGGCGAAATTGCCGCGCTGCCTGACCTGGTAATGGTACACGATGGCACCGGAGACAAGAAACAGTGCCAGGTAGTACACGCAGAACGCATCTTCCATCCAGTTGGAATGGGGACCCGTCACCAACTGGGCCAGCACATTCTGGATGATGAGGACGGCCCAGATCAGCCATGCGGCTTCGGGAATCGGATCTTTTTCGCAGTCGTGGGGCAGCGGATCAAAGGCGATGCGAATCGCCAGGACCGCAAGGCTCACGAGCACCACCGGGAAAATGGTGAGCGTCAGCAGGCGGCTCCAGTACACCTCGTTTCCGAGGTAGATGTTTGCCCATCCCTTCAGGCCGTTCTTGATGGAAAAGCCCAAGGCCGTGAAGAGTCCGAAGTAGATGCCGAAACGTTGGAGATTCGGCGACGGGATGCGGTAGGGGACTTTGTCGTTGTCGGCATCGGGGCGGTTGACGAGAAAGTAGGCAACGCCATAGGCGATGCCGATGCTGATGCCGCCGGAGGATTCCCAGCAGCGCCAGAAATTGAAATGGATGCCGGGAAAGGCCGTGTGGGCCCAGTTCCAGTTCTGGCACAGCGCCCAGCCCGCGCCGTTGACGACGCCGACCGTGCTGATGAGCGTGACGTTCTTCCAGTCGCGCCGGATGATTTCGGCCAGCAGAAAGCCCAGGTACAGGCCAAAGTGCCCGATGGCCAGACGGTTGTCGCCGATGAGGCGCTTGAGGTTGGGGTTGGCGATCAGGTCGTTGTACTGCGATTTCAGGGATTTGTAAAGCGGCAGAAAGATCTCCGGGTGGGCCGCAAAGAGGTGGTTGGCGAGCAGGACACCGCAGATGCCGAAAGAGATGCGCAGGACCCAGTCCTCGGCAATGCGGGAGGGCCTTGCGGCATCCTCACGGCGGGTGCCGCACCAGGCGAGCATGCACGCGCCCAGCCCCGCCCAGGGCACACCCGCGATGAACAGCCAAATGAAACCGTAGGCGCGCGGGATGGGGACCAGTTTGTTGTTCGGCGCGTCCAGCATCAGTTCGCCCCGGAAGAAGCTGGGCCACTGCATCCAGCCACGCGCGCCCGCCATGCCGATGCCCACGGCGAGCGCCAGAACGATCCACGCGGAGGCGTAGCGCCGCGACTGTCTCGCGCTCGGGTCGCGGGCGATGAACCACCACGCGGCACCCCAGGTGACGCCGGCAAAGACGCAGCCGTTGACGGCGCCATAGCCGGAGCAGCCGCGGACCGCCCAAGTCATGCCGCCGAGCGCGGCAAAAAGGAGGGTGGGCAGAATGAGATTGTGCAGAATTCCGGAGGACTTACCGCTGTTCATCGTCTCGGGTCCTGGTGGTTAAACTTTGCCGTTTCTTCGTTACAGGCACATTTGCCAACGCACTGGCCAGCGGGGCATCAAAGTCCCCCTTTGAGGGGGATTTAGGGGGATGTTGCTCTCGTCCCCAAAACTGCATTTGGGATGCACGTACCCGCGAAACTGCACTTCGTCTTTCGTGGCATGGCTGCGCGCACTAAAGAAGGGCGTCCTTGTGCGCCTACTGCCTGATGGGAATGGGTCCCATGACCGGGGCGGCCATGTTGACCTGGTCGGTCAGGTTGCAGTAGGGGTTCAGGCTGCGGCCGTACCAAAGGTGCGGGTTTTCGGGCAGTTTGTCGAACCACACGATCGCGACTGCCGGGTCGCCCGGATCAATTTCCTGGTTGAAAATGCACGGGGCGTCGGGACCGTCCGGCCCCTCGCTGATGGTGAATCCGGAGAGGCGTCCGGCGGCGGCAAGCGCGCCGTTGATTGAATTGAACCTCACGCGCACCTGGCCCCCGTATGGGGTGCCCGCAACCTCGATCTTCTCAAGGCGCGGCCCGCGCAGGGTCTTTCCGGCGAAGAGGTCATGCTCGGCCAGGCAGGCCAGGCGGTAACCGAGGGTCTTCAGCCCGGCGGTGCCGGCATGGATGCCGTCATTGAGCGAAAGGTCGATGGCCGGGGTCATGGCACCCGGCGTCAAGTCGGCTTCGAGCGCAAGTTCGTCCATCTGGATGGCGTTCCACTTGCTGAAGGATTCCGGTTTGCCGGTAAAGCGCCCGATCTGCACATAGTAGAAAGGCAGGTCGGGAATGCCCGAATCGGCGCGCATGGCGGCGACAAGCTGCTTCATCTTTTCGCGGTACACGGGCTGGGCATTGTCGTTGGCGTCCGATTCACCCTGGTACCACAGCACCCCGCGCACCTTCCTGCCGCCGGCGGCGAGCACCTGTTGGCACATGGAGCCATAGAGCGAGTTGCCCCCCTGATCCCGCAGGGTCGGGTCCCACTGGGCCATGCTGGTGCCGCCGTGGGACGAGGCGATGAGCCCCACAGGCCGACCCGTGCGCTTGACCATTTCCTTGGCGAAAGCGATGCCCAGTCCGGCGCCCTTGGCCCCGTCGCGCCAGTCATGGATCGCCTTCTGTCGATCCTCATCGGTCTTGAAATTTGCGTGCACCGGGTCGGGTGATTCGGCCAGCGTGTGCAGCGGTTCCTGGGCGAGGCGCCACTCGTAGTTCATCGCGAAGGTGTGCACCTGCGGGTGGGGTTCCTCGACGTTGACCCGGTTGCCCACGCCCTGCATGTTGGACTGTCCCGCCAGCACCCACACATCGCCGACGAGGACCTCCGGAACGGCGGTCTGCTCCAGCGTTTTGCCCGCAGTGTCGTTCAGCCGCAGTTCCACGCGGTAGGGACCGCCCACGGGCGCGCCCTCGAGGGTGCCGGACCATGCCCCGCCGGCGGACTTGCCGAAATCGGTCCAGGGGAGCACTTCCTTTTGCACGCCCACAAGGCGCGTTTGGACTGTCCCGGCGGCATCGCTTGCGCCAGCAAGGGAGAGTGCGGCCTTGCCGTCACTGTTGCACTGGACAACCTGGTAAGGCACAAGGCCTTCCTTTACGGTCAGCGCCGGAGCGCTGGCGGCGGCGAGGCACAGACAGGCGATAAGGACAGAGAACTGGAGGGGGCGACGCATGGTGGAGGTTCCTTGATTGGGGTTCATGCCGTGGTGTTCCTGGGAATTATGGGAAGCATGCGAGATATGGGAAGTATGGTGGATGCCATATTCTTGCTTGGTTTCAGCCCAGTGGGGCCAGCACACGGTTGGCGCTTTCCAGCACTGCCGGATTGTCACAGGTGGCCACCACGGCCTTGAGCGCGCCCACGGCGCGGGTCTTGCTGTCGCCGCCGGCTTTCGCCAGTTCCGTGGCGACCGCGATAATGGCCGAACCAGCCTCGTTTTTCACCTGCGGGTCCTGCAGGAAGGGCAGAAGCGCATCGAGCGACTGCACGGTCTTGAGCGTGCCCCACGCGGCCAGCACCTGCCATTTTTCCTCGGGCTGCCTGGTCAGTCCCATGGCGGCGGTGAGCATCGCGGCCTTGCCGGCCGGGTCGGCGCTGGCGCGGGCCAGGCGGATGTAGCCGCGCAGCCCCAGCACGTGCCGGTTCTCCTGGTCGCTCTTGGCCAGTTCGAGCAGTTGCGGGGCGGCGTCCGCCGTGGGCCAGTCGGACAGTTCGCGCAGCGCCTCGTTGCGGAAGGTTTCGTCGGGATCATTGAGCGACTGCACGACGCATTCCAGCGCCTTGGCGCCGCCCGCGCGGCCCACGGCGCGCAACAGGGCGGTGCGGGATTCGATCTTGGAGCAGCCCATCGCGTTGATGACCACCGGCAGCGCGTCGTTGCCGCAGCGGGCGCAGAGGCTGCCCAGCGCGTTTTCGGCGTCACTGCGCCCGGCGGTGTCCGGTGCGGTGTCGACGGCGGCGATAATCAGTGCCGCGTTGTCTTTCGTGCCCAGCACGGCGAGCGTGCGCAGTGCCGCCTGGCGCACGGCGGCGTCACCGCTGCGCACCTGCTCCGCGGCCATGGGCAGCGCCTGTTCGGCGCGGCGGTCCAGCAACAGGTCCAGCAGTTTCGCCTGCACGGCGGCCGGGGCCGCGGCAAGGGCCGCGGTGATGGCAGCATCCACCTCGGCGCCCTCAATGGTGGCCAGCGTGGCCCGGGCTGTGCCGGCGGCGTCCGCGTCGTCGCCGCCCATGAGCGCGGCGAGACGCGCCACATCCCCGGCATTGCCAAGGGTGGCGAGCGCCTTGAGCGCGGCGAGCTTGACGTTCTTTTCAGTGCTGTCTATGGCCTGCACGACGGCCGGATGCGCGGCGGCATCACGGCGGCCGGCCAGGGCGCGCACGAGCGTGGCCTGGCCGTTGGCGGACAGGGTCGGCAACGCGGCGGCGTATCGGGCGGTCAGTTCGGTGCCTTTTGTCTCGGAAATGATGCGGGCAGCCATGTCGCGCAGGTCGGCGTCGTCGCCGGCCAGCGCCGCGAGCAGGCGGTCCGGGGCTTTGTCGGGTTGTGCGGCTGCGAGCAGGTAGAAGGCACCCATGCGCACGTTCGCCTTGGCTCCGGGGGCGATGAGCGCCTCCAGAATGGGCGCTGCCTGATCGCCCTCCTTCTCCGCCGTCCAACGCTGCGCGGCGGCGAGCAGTCCCTCTTCCGCCGGGAAACGGGCGGCTTCCGGGGCCTTGCCGCGGAACTGCATCAATGTCTCGACGGACTCGGCGGTGGCGATGCGTCCAAGCGCTCCGGCCACGGCGCGGGCGAGGTCCGCATCGGCGCTTTCCAGCAGCGGTGCCAGGAGGGGCGCGGCCGACGCGTCACGCCGGGCGCCCATGGTAATCACGATGCCGACCTGCTGCGGCCCCGTGGCCTTTCCCAGGGCGTCGTGCAACAGCGCGTCCACCTCGGGATAGCGCATCTCTTCCAAAGCAAAGCGCGCGTAACCGGAAAGCTGCGGGTCCGTCAGCAGCGCGGCCAGTTCGGGCAGCGACTGGACCGTGCCGACGACGCGCAGCTCACGGCAGGCCTGCTGTTTTTCGTTCCAACCCGCGCCGCTGTCAAGCACGGCGAGCCATTTTGCCTCGGCGCCGGCATCAGCGGCAGCCACGCGCAAGGCGGGCACGGCCAGAATTGACAGAAGAATCAGGGCAACCGGCAACAACGACTTCATTTTCACGAAATGTGACCTTTCCAAAGGTTGCTTTGCTTGGGACAGGCACCCCCGCCTGTCAAGCTTCGTCATCAAATGGCAGTCGTCCTGTCGAACTCTGTCCATTTTGTCCATGCTGTCCATATCGTCCATATTGTCTTTGGCTTTGGCGCGACGCGCCCGTTCTTTTGCTCTCACAGATACCAAGGCTCGCGATAGGCCCGTGACCGCAACCGGTTGGCCTCGTCGTCGCCGAGACAGGTTTCCGTTGCCGGGTCCCAAATGACGGGGCGGCCCAGCCGCTTGGAGATGTTGGCCACGTGGCACACGGAAATGGACCGGTGGGCCACCTCGGCGTTCGAGATGGTCTGCTGGCGCGTTTTGACGCAGTCCAGAAACGCGCGCACGTGGTTGTCCGGCGGATAGCCGCCCTCAAAGTTGCGGTCTTGTAGCAGCGACTTGGGATAGGCGTCGATTAGGCCGGAGTCGCCCGTTTCCACCCAGCCCTCTTCGCCTTCGAAGCGGACCGGGCACGAGCCGAAACGCAGTCCCGTGCGGATGACAATCTTCAGTCCGTTGGCATAGCGTCCGATGTGGCGGTTGCCCTCGGTGTAGAATTCGGTGGGGCCGGTGTCGTCGGCACTGGCTGCCCACTGGCAAAGGTCGACCGTGTGGCTGCCCCATTCGGTGATGGAAGCGCCGCTGAAGTCCGTGTGGTTGCTCCAGAAGCCGCGCGACCAGTACTTCGCGTTGTAGGGGCGCCACTGCGCCGGGCCCAGCCAGCGGTTCCAGTCCACCACCTCCCGGGCCGGCTCCGGCTCCGCCGGAAGCGTTTCTCCGTTGAAATTCTGCAGTCCGCCCGCCTCCTCGGCGTGCAGTTCGGTGAGACGGCCCAGTTTGCCACTGCGCGCCAGATGCGCGGCGAAGCGGAAATTGCCGATGCTGCGCCGCTGCGTGCCGCACTGAAATACCCGGCCCAGCCGCTGCATCGTGTCCGACACCGCGCGCGATTCGGCGATCGTCACGCTCATCGGCTTCTCGCAGTACATGTCCTTGCCCGCGCGCGCCGCCATGATCGACACGCCGGAGTGCCAGTTGTCGCCCGTGGCGATGAGCACGGCGTCAATGTCCGGCCGGGCAAGCAGTTCCAACATGTCGATGTAAGTGGCGCAGTCCTGGTTGCCGTAGCCCTGGTCCACCTGGGCTTTGGCCGCGTTGCGGCGGTCGGCGATGACGTCGCAGACCGCGCGCACCTGCACGTCCGGCTGGGCCATAAAGGCGCGCATGACGTCGCAGCCACGGCCGCCGTTGCCGATGACGCCGACATTGATGCGCCCGCTGGCCGGGGCGCGGTCCACCGCGCCCAGCGCGGCCGAGGTGATGATATTGGGGCCCGCGGCAATGACGCCCGCGGTGGCGGCGGCCCGCCGGATAAACTGCCGCCGTGTGCAGGAAAGGGTTAAACTGCGTTGTTCCATGCCGGACTCCTTAGCGGGGTTGTGGGCGTGTCTGCGCCGGGACGTCATGGTGAATCCACGGGCGGTGCATTGTCAAGTCTGGAAAATGGACACCGGAAAGCGGGATATGGTGTCAGGGGGTGAAATGGCGCGGACACGACCTCCTCCAGACCCTGGCCGCCAGACGCAAAGTGCGGCGGATATTCCCGTCTGCCTTCTGTTCTGGAATTCCGACTTCCGCCTCCTGAATTCTCACTTCTGGAGAGGCATTTGCGAAATAGCCCATTTTCGCGGCAGTGCCGGTCAGAGGGCACCTGCGACGGGTTTGATAGCGGCGTTGGCCCAAGTGCTGGACGGG